>NZ_JBEPKM010000014.1:0-203325 GCF_040544715.1 Methylobacterium sp. 1030
GTCGCCATCAGCGCCAGGACCGCCTCCTTGCCGATCTTCGGCTCCTTGTCCTCGAGCGCCATCAGCGCCGAGCCCTTGGTGATCGGGATGTCGTCGCCCGGGAAGTCGTACTTCGACAGCAGCTCGCGCACCTCCAGCTCGACCAGCTCCAGGAGCTCCTCGTCGTCGACCATGTCGACCTTGTTGAGGAACACCACCAGCGCCGGAACGCCGACCTGGCGGGCCAGCAGGATGTGCTCGCGGGTCTGCGGCATCGGGCCGTCGGCCGCCGACACCACCAGGATCGCGCCGTCCATCTGCGCCGCGCCCGTGATCATGTTCTTCACGTAGTCGGCGTGGCCGGGGCAATCCACGTGCGCGTAGTGACGGTTCTGCGTCTCGTACTCCACGTGCGCCGTCGAGATCGTGATCCCGCGCGCCTTCTCCTCAGGCGCCTTGTCGATCTGGTCGTAGGCCGTGAACGTCGCCCCGCCCGTCTCGGCCAGGACCTTCGTGATCGCCGCCGTCAGAGACGTCTTGCCGTGATCGACGTGGCCGATCGTGCCAATGTTGCAGTGCGGCTTGGTGCGGGAGAACTTTTCCTTGCCCATCAGAGCCTCCTAGATTCGAATTCGCGTTGCGGAAGAAGAGATGCTTAGGCGTACTTGGCGATGACCTTGTCGGCCTCGCCGCGCGGCACCTCTTCGTAGTGATCGAACTGCATCGTGAAGTTGGCGCGGCCCTGCGAGAAGGAGCGCAGCTGGTTCACGTAGCCGAACATGTTGGCCAGCGGCACCATCGCGTTGATGACGTTGGCGTTGCCGCGCATGTCCTGACCCTGGATCTGGCCGCGGCGGGCGTTCAGGTCGCCGATGACCGAGCCGGTGTACTCCTCCGGCGAGACGACCTCGACCTTCATCACCGGCTCGAGCAGAACCGAGCCGCCCTTCTGCAGCGCCTCGCGGAAGGCGGCGCGGGAGGCGATCTCGAAGGCGAGCGCCGAGGAGTCGACGTCGTGGTAGGCGCCGTCGACCAGCTCGACCTTGACGTCGACCACCGGGAAGCCGGCGAGGACGCCCGCGCCGAGGACCGAGTTGAGGCCCTTCTCGACGCCCGGGATGTACTCCTTGGGCACCGCGCCGCCGACGATCTTCGACTCGAACGAGAAGCCGGCGCCCGGCTCGTTCGGCTCGACGACGAACTTCACGCGGGCGAACTGACCGGTACCGCCGGTCTGCTTCTTGTGCGTGTAGTCGATCTCCTGACGGCGCGTCAGCTTCTCGCGGTAGGCGACCTGCGGCTGGCCGATATTCGCGTCGACCTTGTAGGTGCGGCGCAGGATGTCGACCTTGATGTCCAGGTGGAGCTCGCCCATCCCCTTGAGGATGGTCTGGCCGGATTCCTGGTCGGTGGAGACGCGGAAGGACGGGTCCTCGGCGGCGAGCTTCGAGAGCGCGATGCCGAGCTTCTCCTGGTCGGCCTTCGACTTCGGCTCGACGGCGATCTCGATGACGGGCTCGGGGAACTCCATCTTCTCGAGGATCACGGCCTTCTGCGGGTCGCAGAGGGTGTCGCCCGTGCGGGTGTCCTTGAGGCCGGCCAGCGCGACGATGTCGCCCGCGAAGGCCTCCTTGATGTCCTCACGGTTGTTGGCGTGCATCAGGAGCATGCGGCCGACGCGCTCCTTCTTGTCGCGCGACGAGTTCAGCACGTTGGCGCCGGTCTCGACCTTGCCCGAATACACACGGCAGAAGGTGATCGTGCCGACATGCGGATCGTCCATGATCTTGAAGGCGAGCATGGAGAAGGGATCCGCGTCCGACGGGTGACGGACGGTCTCTTCCTCGGTCTTGAAGTCGATGCCCTTGATCTCGCCGCGATCGGCCGGGGAGGGCAGGTAATCCACGACGGCGTCGAGGAGCGGCTGCACGCCCTTGTTCTTGAACGCCGAGCCGCAGAGCACCGGGTGGAAGGCGCGCAGCTGGACGGCCTTGCGCACCAGGACGCGCATGGTGGCCTCGTCGGGCTCGTTGCCGTCGAGGTAGGCGGCCATGGCGTCGTCGTCGAGCTCGACGCAGGCCTCGACCAGCTTGGTGCGGTACTCGACGGCCTGGTCCTTGAGGTCGGCCGGGATCTCGGTCTCGTCGAAGTTGGCGCCCAGCGCCTCACCCGACCAGACGATCGCCTTCATCTTGATGAGGTCGATCACGCCCTGGAAGCTCGACTCGGCGCCGATCGGCAGCTGCAGGCAGACGGGCTTGCCGGCGACGCGGTCGATGATGTCGGCGACGCATTTGAAGAAGTCGGCGCCGATCTTGTCCATCTTGTTGACGAACACGACGCGCGGCACGTCGTACTTGTCGGCCTGACGCCACACGGTCTCGGTCTGCGGCTCGACGCCCTGGTTGCCGTCGAGCACGCACACGGCGCCGTCGAGGACGCGGAGCGAGCGCTCGACCTCGATGGTGAAGTCGACGTGGCCGGGGGTGTCGATGATGTTCAGGCGCTTGTCGCGCCAGAAGCAGGTCGTCGCAGCCGAGGTGATCGTGATGCCACGCTCCTGCTCCTGCGCCATCCAGTCCATGGTGGCGGCGCCCTCATGGACCTCGCCGATCTTGTGGGACTTTCCGGTGTAGTAGAGGATCCGCTCGGTCGTCGTGGTCTTGCCGGCATCGATGTGGGCCATGATGCCGAAGTTGCGGTAGTCCTCGATCGCGTGCGTGCGGGGCATCGAATTGCTCCTGAGAGACGGCGGAACCGCTTACCAGCGGTAGTGCGAGAAGGCGCGGTTGGCTTCCGCCATCCGGTGCGTGTCTTCGCGCTTCTTGACGGCGTTGCCGCGGTTGTTCGCGGCGTCGAGCAGCTCGGCCGAGAGGCGCTCGACCATGGTGCGGTCGTTGCGCGAACGCGCGGCCTGGATCAGCCAGCGGATCGCGAGGGCCTGGCGGCGCTCGGTGCGGACCTCGACGGGGACCTGGTAGGTCGCGCCGCCGACGCGGCGGGAGCGGACCTCGATCATCGGGGCGACGTTGTCGAGCGCGGCGCGGAACACCTCGATCGGGTTGGCCCGGGCGCGGTTCTCGACGATGTCGAAGGCACCGTAGACGATCCGCTCGGCGGTCGACTTCTTGCCCTCGTACATGATGGAGTTCATGAACTTCGTCAGCACCACGTCCCCGTACTTCGGGTCCGGGATGATCTCACGCTTCTCGGCAGAGTGACGACGGGACATCTTCTGAGACTCTCGAACGAAAAGATCTTAAGCGCCCCGCGCAGGCCGCCTTAGCCCTGAGGCCGGCGACATCCTTGCGAGGCCGTGGAAACGCGTACCGGCGCCCGGGAAATATCCGGGCGTCCGACTTACTTCGGGCGCTTGGCGCCGTACTTCGACCGGCGCTGCTTGCGGTTCTTCACGCCCTGCGTGTCGAGCACGCCGCGCAGGATGTGGTAGCGCACACCCGGAAGATCCTTCACGCGGCCGCCGCGGATCATCACCACGGAGTGCTCCTGAAGGTTGTGACCCTCGCCCGGGATGTAGCCGATCACCTCGAAACCGTTGGTGAGGCGCACCTTGGCGACCTTCCGGAGCGCCGAGTTCGGCTTCTTCGGGGTCGTCGTGTAAACGCGGGTGCAGACGCCGCGCTTCTGCGGGCAAGCGTCGAGCGCCGGAACCTTGTTGCGGCTCCGCTGGATCTTCCGCGGCTGGGCGATCAGCTGGTTGATCGTCGGCATCCTGTGCCCTCTTCCTCGGTCACCTAGTCCGAACTGCGCAGGGCAGTCCGCAAAACGAATATGCGCCGGAGGGCCTGTCACGGACCCTCGGCGCGGTGTGGGCAGAGGAGCACGCCCGAAACGAACGCGCTCGTACCTACGGATCTGACTTACAGCGTCAGGCGATTTGAACCCTCGGAGCGCTCGGGGCGATGGCGGCGGCTTCCGGGGTTGCGCCCAAGGGCCGTCGGCAGCCGATGGCCGTCCGAAGTGGCGCGCTTCTAGACGCCGTTGCGCCGCAGGTCAATGCGGTCACGGCAGAAAACTGCACCGCGGCGGAGGTTAAGGATCGGTCAAGGGCGCGCACGGCGCCCGCGATCGGCGAGCCTTCGCGACGGCGGAGCCGAGGGACCGCTATCGCGCACGGCGCCTTGTCCCGTCAACGGAAGCCGGGGCAGGCCGGCCACGTGGCGGCGGGACTTCGGCGCAGCCTCGGGCCGTGCCCGGGCGCGGCAGGAAAATCTGCCCCGCAGCCGCCAGATCTTTCGGCGAGCGGCGCCCACCCGCGAGGAAAAAATAGAATCTTTCTCCGTTGATTTTCGCGTTCTCCAAAGATGAAAATGTGGCGGCGGTCGAGATAAATCCGACTGGCATCCTCTGACTTTGCGCAAAGAGCGAAGACAAGATCGATTTATACCTCAACTCAGGAGTCCGACGCGGTTTAGACTGCAATATTCGCGATATTTGATCATCGCTCTGCCTGTACCGGCCCCGAACCATTCGACGGAGTCACCCGTGCGCCGCCTCTTCGCCCTCGTTCTCGCGACCCTCCTGTCGGTCGGCCCCGCAACGGCCGACCGTCTGGACGACATCAGAAAGGCCGGCGTTTTCCGGGTCGCCGCCTTCGACAGCAACCCGCCGTTCGGCTTCGTCGATCCCGCGAGGAAACGGATCGCCGGCCTCGACGTCGACTACGCGCAGGCCATCGCCGACGCGCTCGGCGTCAAGCTGGAGATCCGGCCCACCAACCCGGCGAATCGTATCCCGCTGCTGACCTCCGGCAAGGTCGATCTGGTTCTGGCGAACTTCACCATCACGGACGAGCGGGCTAGGCAGCTCGATTTCAGCATCCCGTACTTCGCCTCCGGCCAGCAGTTCCTGGCCAAGAAGGGCACCCTGTCGTCGCCGGAGCAGCTCAATGGGCTTCGAATCGGTGCAGACAAGGGCACCACCAACGAGATCGTCCTGCACCGCGACTTCCCGAAGGCGGTCGTGGTCGCCTTCGACGACACGCCCTTCGCATTCACGGCCCTGCGCAACGGCAATGTCCAGGCGATCACGCAGGACGGCCCGAAGCTGGTCGGGCTGCTCGCGAAGGTGCCGGACCGGCAGAACTACGAGATCCCCGCCTTCAGCATCTCCAACGACTATATCGGCGTCGGCATCCCGAAGGATGAGGCGCGGCTCCGGGACCGCGTGAACGAGACCCTGCGCGGCCTGGAGTCGAGCGGCAGGGCGGCGGCGATCTATGATCGCTGGTTCGGGCCCGCGACCGAGCAGCCGCTGCCGCGACTGTTCCGGATCGGGGACCGTCCCTGACCGGGGCGGCACGACGACGATGGCCGCGCTGTTCGGCGATCCACTCGCGCCGCGCTACCTCGTCTGGCTGCTGCAAGGCTTCGGGACGACCCTGACCTTGTCGGCAGCCACCTGCCTTGCCGGCACGGTGCTGGGCCTCGCGGCGTGCGGGCTGCGCGAGGCGGGCGGGCGCGCCGGGCGCGGCGCCGTGGCCGTCTCCGTCGGCATCGTCCGCAACACGCCGCTGCTGGTGCAACTCTTCGTCTGGTACTTCGCGGTGGCCGCCGCCCTGCCGCAGGGCGTGACGGCCTGGCTCAACGCGCCGCACGTCCTGGACCTGGGATTCGGGATCCTGCGCTGGCCCGCTTACGAGAGCCTCGCCGGGTTCTGCGGGCTCACGCTCTACGCGGGCGCCTACATCGCCGAGGAACTCCGCGCCGGCATCAGGGCCGTCCGGCCCGCTCAGCGGGCGGCGGCCCTGGCCCTCGGCCTCACGCCCGTCCAGGCGTTCCGCCACATCGCTCTGCCCCAGGCCCTGCGCGTCGCCTGGCTGCCGATCGTCGGCCAGTACCTCAACACGCTCAAGAACACGTCACTGACCATGACGATCGGCCTCGCGGAGCTGTCCTACGCGTCGCGGCAGGTGGAGACCGAGACCTTCCAGACCTTCCAGGCCTTCCAGGCCTTCGGCATCGCGACGCTGCTCTACGTCGGCGCGGCCGCCGCGGCAGAGACGACCGGGCAGATGCTCGACCGCCGCGCCCGTCGACCGGGCCGGCACCGATGAATCCGTCGGTCATCATCGACAATCTCGGCTACCTAATGGTCGGGGCCTGGCCCGACGGGCCGGTCGGCGGGCTGGCCCTGACGCTGATCCTCTCCGGCCTGTCCGGTCTGGCCTCGGCCGCGCTCGGGCTCGTCCTCGGCATCGCCCTGGCCGTGAGCGCGGGCGCGGCCCGGGCAGCGCTCACAGCCGGGCTCGGCTTCCTCCGCGCCGTGCCGGTCGTGATGCTGATCTTCTGGACCTACTTCCTGCTGCCGATCCTGTTCGGCGTGTCGATCCCCGAGATCGGCACGGTCGCGGTGGCGCTGTCGCTCGTCGGAGGCGCCTACCTGTCCTACGGGGTGGCGGCGGGCATCGCGAGCGTCGGCCGTGGTCAGTGGGAGGCCGGCCTCGCGCTCGGCCTCGACCCCTGGCGCACCCTGCGCTTCGTCGTCCTCCCGCAGGCGCTGCGGGCCATGGCACCGTCCTTCGTCAACCAATGGACCACGCTCATCAAGGACACGTCGCTCGCCTACGTGATCGGCGTGCCCGAACTCGCCTTCGTGGCGGCGCAGGTGAACAACCGCGCGATGGTCTACCCGGCCGAGATCTTCCTCTTCGTCGGTGCCGTGTACGGCATCCTCTGCGCCGGTCTCGACGGGCTGGCCGCCCGGCTGACGAATACCGGCAAGGTCGCGGCACATCGCACCCCGTGACGGAGCGGCCGGCCGACGCGCCCGAGCCGGCTCGCGGGACACGACCGATTTACCGGGGCACACGTGCAAGGCGTACCGGATCGGGGCAGGTGCGCGCCGGCACGGTCTACGGAGAATTAAAGCGATCCATCGAATTGTCGCGCACATCGGGCGGCCAAGTCGCCGCCGCAGGTTCGCGTCGAGGGTGTTGCGTATGGGTTGCGTCGCGGTCAGCAACGTCGTTCCGTTCCGGCGGCCGATTCCCGCCCAGGCCCCCGGCGAGCGGGAGGCGCGCAACCGTCGCCGCAGCGAGCAGCGCTCCCTCCTGGACGCTGTCTACGCGACTGGCAGCATGGTCGTCGCCGCGGAGGATCGCGGCCTCAAGCTCACCGCCTCGCGGCTGCAGGTCTACGGCTTCCTGGCGATCGAGGAGGTCGGCGAGGACGGCCTAATGCGGCGGCTTCGCCCGTCCGAGGCGATTCGCGCCCGGTCGGAGCGGCCCTGGCGCCTGTCGAGGCCCGCGAGCGAAGCCTCGGTCACCATCCCGAGCCTCGACGGATTCCTGTTCGAGACGGCCGGCCAGCCGATCTGATCGACCCCGAACGCTGCACGTCAACCGACCGGCGCGCCGAAAGGCGCGCCGGTCGTCGCACGTTCAGGGCTCGCGTTCCGCGGCCGGACGGGCGGGCACCGCAGCGATCGAGCCGCGCGGCGCCGCGGACCAGCCCCGAAGCCGGATCAGCCCCCCTATGCGGCAGCGACGATTTCCCGCCGCTCCGCTTGCCATCACCCGCGGCCCGTAGTATGCGCCCGGCCTTCGCGACATTTCCGATGGGTGCTCGCACCCCGTGAACGCGGTGACCGCGCCGGTGTCTGACGACACCGCCAGCGCGGTCGAACACATGAGCCGGGGGCGTCAGGTCCCCATCAGGCGTCGTCCGCCGGGCAATACCGTCCGTGTGCGGAAACCCGCCTGAAACAAGGAGTCACGCACGTGATCCAGATGCAGACGAATCTGGACGTCGCCGACAACTCGGGTGCACGCCGTGTGATGTGCATCAAGGTTCTCGGCGGGTCGAAGCGCAAGTATGCCGGCGTCGGCGACGTGATCGTCGTCTCCGTCAAGGAGGCGATCCCGCGCGGTCGCGTCAAGAAGGGCGACGTCATGAAGGCGGTCGTCGTCCGCACGGCGAAGGACGTGAAGCGCGCCGACGGTTCGGTGATCCGCTTCGACAAGAACGCCGCGGTCCTGATCAACAATCAGAAGGAGCCGATCGGCACCCGTATCTTCGGACCGGTGCCGCGCGAGCTCCGCGCCCGCAACCACATGAAGATCATCTCCCTGGCTCCGGAGGTGCTGTAATGGCCGCCAAGATCAAGAAGGGCGACAAGGTCGTCGTGCTCACCGGCCGTGATTCGGGCCGGTCGGGCGAGGTGATCCAGGTTCTGCCGAAGGAAGGCCGGGCCTTCGTGCGCGGCATCAACCTGGTGAAGAAGCACCAGAAGCAGACCCAGAACCAGGAAGGCGGCATCATCTCCAAGGAGGCCGCCATCCAGCTCTCGAACATCGCGGTCGCGGATGCCAACGGCAAGCCGACCCGCGTGGGTTTCCGCATCCTCGAAGACGGGCGCAAGGTCCGGTTCGCCAAGACCACGGGGGATCAGATCGATGGCTGAGGCCGACAAGAACGCCTACACCCCGCGCCTGCGCAAGCACTACGACGAGGTGGTTCGCCAGAAGCTGATCGAAGAGTTCGGCTACAAGAACCCCATGGAAGTGCCGCAGATCACGAAGATCGTGATCAACATGGGCGTCGGCGAGTCCACCGCGGACTCGAAGAAGGCCTCGGTGGCGGCGGGCGACCTCGCCCTGATCGCCGGCCAGAAGCCGGTCATAACCAAGGCCCGCAAGGCCATCGCGACTTTCAAGGTCCGCGAGGGCATGCCGATCGGCTGCAAGGTGACCCTGCGCAAGCAGCGCATGTACGAGTTCATGGACCGGCTGATCACCATCGCGCTGCCGCGCGTGCGTGACTTCCGCGGCCTGAACCCGCGCTCGTTCGACGGCCGCGGCAACTACGCCCTGGGTCTCAAGGAGCACCTCGTGTTCCCGGAGATCTCCTACGACAAGGCCGAGCAGATGTGGGGCATGGACATCGTCGTGGCGACCACCGCCAAGACCGATGCCGAGGCCAAGGCGCTGCTCGCCGCCTTCAAGTTCCCGTTCCGGCAGTGAGGCCCTCGGGTCTCAGACGCGGACACCGGAGATAGACGACATGTCGAAGAAAAGCTCAGTCGAGAAGAATGAGGCCCGCAAGGCGCTGGTGAAGCGCTTCGCGGCCAAGCGGAAGGCGCTCCTCGAGATCGCCAACAACGACGCCCTCGAGATGGAGGAGCGCTTCGAGGCGCGCCTCAAGCTCGCGGAGCTGCCGCGCAACTCGTCGGCCACGCGCATCCGCAACCGTTGCGGCATGACCGGCCGTCCGCGCGCCTACTACCGCAAGATGGGCATCTCGCGCGTGGCGCTGCGCGAGCTTGGCAACCGGGGCCTGATCCCCGGTCTGGTCAAGTCGAGCTGGTAAGGAGGTCCCCATGGTCAACGATCCCGTGGGCGACATGCTCACCCGCATCCGCAACGGCCAGCTGCGCCGTCGCAACGTCGTCCAGACGCCCGGCTCGCGCCTGCGCGCCAGCGTCCTCGACGTCCTGAAGTCCGAGGGCTACATCCGCGACTACGCGGCGACCGACCTCGGCAACGGCCGCACCGAGTTCGCCATCGAGCTCAAGTACTACGACGGGCGCCCCGTGATCCGCGAGATCAAGCGCGTCTCGAAGCCGGGCCGCCGGGTCTACTCGTCGGTCGGCGAGCTGCCGCACGTGGCCGACGGCCTCGGCGTCACCATCGTCTCCACCCCGCAGGGCGTCATGGCCGACCACGAGGCGCGTGAGCGCAACGTCGGCGGTGAAGTGCTCTGCACCGTGTTCTGATCGGGACGGAGGAGGTTATCCCATGTCTCGCGTAGGCAAGAAGCCGGTCCCCGTACCGGCCGGCGTTACCGCCACGGTCACCGGTCAGACGGTGAAGATGAAGGGTTCGAAGGGCGAGCTGTCGTTCGTCGTTCCGTCGCTCGTCAACGTGGCGATGAAGGACGGCGCCATCGAGGTGCAGCCCGTCAACCAGTCCAAGCCGGCGCGCTCCCTGTGGGGCACGTCGCGGGCGCAGATCGCCAACATCGCCGAGGGTGTTTCGAAGGGCTTCGAGAAGAAGCTCGAGATCACCGGCGTCGGCTATCGCGCCGCGATGGCCGGCAAGGCGCTGAAGCTGTCGCTCGGCTACAGCCACGACATTGAGTACGCGATCCCGGCCGGGATCACGATCGTTACCCCGAAGCCCACCGAGATCACGATCTCCGGGATCAACCGCCAGCAGGTCGGTCAGGTCGCCGCCGAGATCCGCGACTACCGCGGACCCGAGCCCTACAAGGGCAAGGGCGTGAAGTACGCGGGCGAGTTCATCTTCCGCAAGGAAGGCAAGAAGAAGTAAGGAGGGCATCATGTCTCGCAAGCTCGAAGCCCTCGATCGCCGCAAGGCGCGCGTCCGCCGCGCGCTGCGAGCGGCCGCCAACGGCCGTCCGCGGCTCTCGGTGTTCCGCTCGTCGAAGCAGATCTACGTGCAGGTCATCGACGACGTCGCCGGCAAGACGCTGGCCTCGGCCTCGTCGATCGACAAGGCGCTCAAGGGCGAACTGAAGACCGGCGCCGATGTCGCCGCCGCCAAGGCGGTGGGCAAGCTCGTCGCCGAGCGCGCCAAGGCGGCGGGCGTCACGAAGGTGATCTTCGACCGCTCCGGCTACATCTACCACGGCCGCGTCGCCGCCGTGGCCGAAGCCGCCCGCGAGGGTGGCCTGGAGTTCTAAGTCACGACGGCGGGCCGGGCGGATCCTCTTCGCCCGGCATATCCGAAACCCGATCGAGCGAGCGGCCCCGCCGGCCGCGTCAGTGAGATGGACAGGTAGACAACATGGCACGTGAACGTGAAGGCGGGGGCCGCGGCCGCCGCGAGGATCGCGAGGAGCGCGACAGCGAGTTCGTGGACAAGCTCGTCCACATCAACCGCGTCGCCAAGGTGGTCAAGGGCGGCCGTCGCTTCGGCTTCGCCGCCCTCGTCGTCGTCGGCGACCAGAAGGGCCGCGTCGGCTTCGGCCACGGCAAGGCCCGCGAGGTGCCGGAGGCCATCCGCAAGGCGACCGAGGCCGCCAAGCGCGGTCTGATCCGCGTTTCCCTCCGCGAGGGCCGGACCCTGCACCACGACGTCAACGGCCGCCACGGGGCAGGCAAGGTGATCCTCCGCGCGGCCCCGCAGGGCACCGGCATCATCGCCGGCGGCCCGATGCGCGCCGTGTTTGAGACGCTCGGCATGCAGGACGTCGTCGCCAAGTCGCTGGGTTCGTCGAACCCCTACAACCTCGTGCGCGCCACCTTCGAGGCGCTCAAGAACGAGGACAGCCCGCGCTCCGTGGCGGCCCGCCGCGGCATCAAGGTGTCGACGCTGCAGTCGCGTCGCCGCGATGCCGATCCGGCCGACCAGTCCGAAGCCGCGGTCGCGTAAGGGAGGGTCCGATGGCACAGAAGACCGTCCGCATCGAGCAGATCGGCTCGCCGATCCGCCGCGAGGCCAGCCAGCGCCAGACGCTGATCGGCCTCAAGCTCAACAAGCTCCACCGCGTGTCCGAGCTGGAGGATACTCCCTCCGTTCGCGGCATGATCCGCAAGGTTGCGCACCTCGTGCGCGTCCACGGCGACGTGGCGTGAGGAGGTCCCGATGAAGCTCAACGAGATCAGCGACAACCCCGGCGCAACCAAGAACCGGATGCGCGTGGGTCGGGGCATCGGCTCCGGCAAGGGCAAGACCGCGGGTCGCGGCGTGAAGGGTCAGAAGGCCCGGACCGGCGTGTCCATCAAGGGCTTCGAGGGCGGTCAGATGCCGCTGCATCGTCGCCTGCCGAAGCGCGGCTTCAACAACCTCTACGCCCAGGACTTGAACGAGGTGAACCTCGGCCGGATCCAGGAGGCCGTCGACGCGGGCAAGCTCGACAAGGCCGCCACCGTGACGGTGGAGAGCCTGGTCGCCGCCGGCATCATCGCCCGTCCCCGTGACGGCGTGAAGCTGCTCGGCGTCGGCGAGCTGACCGCGAAGCTCAGCTTCGAGGTGACCCGCGCCTCCAAGTCCGCCGTCGAGGCGGTCGAGAAGGCCGGTGGCTCGGTCAGCACCGTCTACGCCCAGGGTGCCTCCACCCGCGGCGGCAGCGAGGCGGCCACGGCCTGACGGGAGCGACTCCGGAACCCGTTGCACGGGCTCCGCGCACCCTTTAAGCCGATCCTTCGAGCGGCGGCCCTGCGACCACGCGGGCCGCCGTTTTCATTTCATCCGGGCGCCGGTCGCCCGGCGACACTTCCAGGACGCGACGCTTATGGCCTCAGCCGCCGAGCAGCTTGCCGCCAATCTCAATTTCGGTGCGATCGCGAAGGCCGATGAGCTGAAGAAGCGCATCTGGTTCACGCTCGGCGCCCTCGTGGTGTTCCGGCTGGGCACGTACATCCCGATCCCCGGCATCGATCCGGAGCAGTTCGCCCGGAACTTCCAGCAGCAGGCGGGCGGCGTGCTGGGCCTGTTCAACATGTTCTCGGGCGGCGCCGTGGAGCGCATGGCGATCTTCGCCCTGAACATCATGCCCTACATCTCGGCCTCGATCATCGTGCAGCTCCTGACCTCGGTGATCCCGAGCCTGGAAGCGCTCAAGAAGGAGGGCGAGTCGGGCCGCAAGGTCATCAACCAGTACACCCGCTACCTGACGGTGGTGCTGGCGCTGGTTCAGTCCTGGGGCATCGCCATCGGCCTCCAGGGCTCCTCGGCCGCCATCGATCCGGGGCCGTTCTTCCTGGCCTCGACGGTGATCACCCTGACGGGCGGAACCCTGTTCCTGATGTGGCTCGGCGAGCAGATCACCTCGCGCGGCATCGGCAACGGCTCGTCGCTGATCATCTTCGCCGGCATCGTGGCCCACCTGCCGGTGGCGATCGCGGGCGCGCTCGAGCTCGGCCGCACCGGCGCCCTGTCCCCGGCGATCATCCTGGGCGTCGGCGTCGCCGCCGTCGCGCTCGTCTACTTCATCGTGTTCATGGAGCGCGCCCAGCGCCGGCTCCTGATCAACTACCCGAAGCGCCAGGTCGGCAACCGCATGTACGAGGGTCAGACCTCGTTCCTGCCGCTCAAGCTCAACACCTCGGGCGTGATCCCGCCGATCTTCGCCTCGTCGCTACTGCTGCTGCCGGCGACCGCCGCGAGCTTCTCGGCCAACGGGGGCGCCACGGGCTGGCTCGGCACGGTCACGGCCTATCTCGGCCACGGCACCCCGCTGTTCATGGTGCTCTACGCGGCGCTGATCATCTTCTTCACGTTCTTCTACACCGCAGTCGTCTTCAATCCGCAGGAGACGGCCGACAATCTGAAGAAGCATGGCGGCTTCATCCCGGGCATCCGGCCGGGCGAGCGCACCGCGGCCTTCATCGACAAGGTGCTGACTCGCATCACGGTGATCGGCGCCCTGTACCTGACCCTCGTGTGCCTCTGCCCGGAGATCCTGTCGTCCTACGCCGCGGCCAGCCTCGGCTTCGGCGGCACGTCCCTGCTCATCGTGGTCTCGGTCACGATGGACACGGTGGCGCAGGTCCACGGGCACCTGATGGCCCATCAGTACGAGGGCCTCGTGAAGAAGGCCAAGCTGCGTGGCGCGTCGACCACGCAACGGCGGCGCTGAGCCTGCTACAGAGGCGGCCGGACTCCGAGGACGCTCCCGCCTCTGGCCCAAAGGTCTGGATGCCTCACCGGCCCGGACCGGCTAGAAAACCCCGAACCCGGCGATGCCAGGGAGGCTTCGCCACCACGGCTTGTGCCCACTGAGAGAGTGGGCCGAACGAGGACAACGCCATGCGCATCATTCTGCTCGGGCCGCCCGGTGCGGGGAAGGGGACGCAATCCGAGCGGATCGTACAGCGCTTCGGCATCCCGCAGCTGTCGACGGGGGACATGCTGCGCGCCGCAGTGGCCGCCGGCACGCCGGTCGGCCTCGAGGCCAAGGCGGTGATGGAATCCGGCGGTCTCGTCTCAGACCGGATCGTGGTCGGCATCGTCGCCGACCGGATCGAGGAGCCGGATGCCCGCCGCGGCTTCATCCTCGACGGCTTCCCGCGCACGGTCGCACAGGCGGAAGCGCTCAGCGAGATGCTGGCGAGCAAGGGCTTGAGCCTCTCCGCCGTCATCGAGCTGAAGGTCGACGAGAACGCCCTAGTCGGCCGCATCGAGAAGCGCGCCGCCGAGACCCTGGCCCGCGGCCAGGCCGTGCGGAAGGACGACACCCCCGAGGTGTTCAAGCAGCGGCTTGAGGCATACCGCGCCCAGACGGCGCCCCTCTCCGCCTATTACGCGCAGAAGGGCATGCTGGAGACCATCGACGGCATGCAGCCGATCGACAAGGTCACGGCCGACCTGATGGCGACACTGGAGCCGCACGAGGAGCGCGTCGCCTCCTGAGGGCGATCGCGGCGCGCTGACCGGCCGTTTCAGCGCGCCCGTGAACCCGGCGGTGTCCCTGGGGGTTATGGGGCGGGTCCACGATCGGAAACGCCATGACCGTCCGCCTCCTCGCCACCGCCTCCCTCCTGCTCGCGGTGGCCCTCCCGCCGCTGCCGGCCTTCGCGCAGAGTCCGGCCCAGTCCTTCGTGTACGGCCAGAAGCGGTTCCGCAACGCCTGCCGGCCGCCGCTGAAGTATCTGGCGGGGACTTGCGCCCGCCGCTGCCCGGCGGGCTACCAGGACATGGGCCGCACTTGCCGGCTGCGGAATCAGGGCTTTCGCTGAGGCGCGGGCGGGCCGCCCGTCGGGGGCGTTGCTCAGATCCGGCCCTCCCTGCGGAGGCTGCCGAAGAAATTGACGACGTCCATCTGGAGCGACCGGTGGCCGAACAGCCGGAGCGGGTAGCCCTCCGCGGTGCCGTCGCGCAGCTCGATCATCGCCGTCATCGTGTTGTAGCGGAACACCATGCGGCGACCGGCGAAGGTCGCCCAGAGCAGGGGCGGACCGCCATCCGCGTCCTGCAGCGCGACCGAGCCAGGCTCCGCCTCGGCGAGAACGCCGCCGATCACCGCCAGCGTCACCGGCATGACCTCCTCCAGGGTCTCCTCGGCGGCGCGCAGCACCGAATCGGCGAAGGCCCGCAGGGTCGCGCCGTCGCTCGTCAGAACCGCCATCTCCGCTCCTCGATCAGATCCCAGGGCGCCCCGACGCGCGCGTGACGGGGCGAGGCCGTGCCGACCCGTCGTTGACAACGGGCCGCCCGCGCGCTAGCAGGCCCTCCTTCGTCCAACCGAACGATGGTCCGAGGTGCCCTGTCCAGGGCCGCCCGCGGGCCGCGTCGTCGTTTCACGTGCGCAGGGGCCGGCCTCCACCGGACGCGCGCGACAGCGGCCCGGATCCCCGGGTCCCATATGGAGAGTGATCGTGGCCCGTATCGCAGGCGTCAACATCCCGACCAACAAGCGCGTCGTCATCGCGCTCCAGTACATCCACGGCATCGGCGCCAAGAAGGCCGAGGAAATCACCCAGAAGGTGAACATCCCTGCCGAGCGTCGCGTCAACCAGCTGACCGACGCCGAGGTTCTGTCGATCCGCGAGACGATCGATCGCGACTATCTCGTCGAGGGCGACCTGCGCCGCGAAGTCTCGATGAACATCAAGCGCCTGATGGATCTCGGCGCCTATCGCGGTCTGCGTCACCGCAAGCAGCTGCCGGTCCGCGGCCAGCGCACCCACACCAACGCCCGCACCCGCAAGGGCAAGGCGAAGCCGATCGCCGGCAAGAAGAAGTAAGTTTTGGAACTGGGAGGCCGTGCTCCGCTCGGCCTCCTTCCCGTCGCGCCAGGTATCCCGCAACGGGTCCGGCGCCGGCTCGACCGCCCTGCACGGGTGCTCCGGCCAAGTCCCAAAAAGAATCCCGAGCGCCTGGTGTTACGGGCGTGCCTGAAGGAAGAGTGAGACCAGAATGGCTAAGGAACCGCAACGCGTCCGCCGCCGCGAGCGCAAGAACATCGTGTCGGGCGTCGCCCACGTGAACGCCTCGTTCAACAACACGATGATCACCATCACGGACGCGCAGGGCAACACGATCTCGTGGTCGTCCGCCGGTGCGATGGGCTTCAAGGGTTCGCGCAAGTCGACCCCGTACGCCGCCCAGGTCGCCGCAGAGGATGCTGGCCGCAAGGCCGCCGAGCACGGCATGCGCACCCTCGAGGTCGAGGTGTCGGGTCCGGGTTCGGGCCGCGAGTCGGCGCTCCGCGCCCTGCAGGCCGCGGGCTTCACGGTGACCTCGATCCGCGACGTCACCTCGATCCCGCACAACGGCTGCCGGCCGCGCAAGCGCCGCCGCGTCTGATCGAAGCCTCTTGACGGAGAAGTTCATGACGGGATCGAAGCCGCTTCCGGGCGTGCTGCGTTGGAACCTCGGGGACCTCACGGTCACCGCGCTCAATGACGGCTGGTTTCAGGCCAGCCTCGATCTCGTCACGGGCATCTCCAAGGAGGAGGCCGGGCGGCTCCAAGTGGCGGGTTTCCGCACGGAGCAGCCCAAGATCACGCTGAACGCCTTCCTGATCACGGGTCCGGGCCTCAAGCCGACCCTGATCGACACGGGCTACGGCGACCTCGCCCCGGCACCGACCCTGGGTCGCGCCGGTGCAGCGCTCGCGCTGACCGGCGTCGCGCCGGAGGAGATCGGCACGGTGCTGGTCAGTCACCTGCACCCCGACCATGTCGGCGGTCTCGTGAAGGACGGCGCGGCGCGCTACCCGAACGCCGAGATCGTGCTGCACGCCGACGAGGCGGCGCACTGGCTTCCGGACGAGGCCCTGGCCAAGGCGCCGGAGGCCGCGAAGCCCTACTTCGAGGGCGCCCGCAAGTCCCTGGCTCCCTACGCCGGCAAGGTGCGCGAGCACCGCGGCGGCGAGGTCCTTCCGGGGATCACGGCGGTCCCTCTTCCCGGCCACACGCCGGGCCATTGCGGTTTCCGCATCGTCTCCGGTGGACAGGCGCTGATGATGTGGACCGACGTGGTGCACCTGCCGGCGATCCAGTTCAAGAACCCGGAGGCCGGCGTCGGCTTCGACGTCGACGGCGACCAAGCGCGGGAGACGCGCAAGCGGATCCTGGACGAGGTGGCCCGCGAGCGCACGCTCATCGCCGGCGGCCATCTCGAGTTCCCGGCGCTCGGCTACGTGGATCGGGATGGGGCTGGCTACAGCTTCGTGCCGGTGCTGTGGGTCGGCGGCGAGTAACGGCGGATACGGATTTCAGGGACCGTTCGGGGCGCCAGGGGGCGGCACCGAGTGGCCGAAGCGCGGGGACGGGCGTCGCGGATCCCGGGCAAGGACGAGAGGTAGGATCGTGGTCATTCAGAAGAATTGGCAGGAACTGATCAAGCCGAACAAGCTGCAGGTCACGACCGGCGACGACCCGAAGCGGGTCGCCACGGTCGTCGCCGAGCCGCTCGAGCGCGGCTTCGGCACGACGCTGGGCAACGCCCTGCGCCGCGTGCTCCTGTCGTCGCTCCAGGGCGCGGCCGTGACCTCGGTGCAGATCGACGGCGTGCTGCACGAGTTCTCGTCGATCCCGGGCGTGCGCGAGGACGTCACCGACATCGTCCTCAACATCAAGACCATCGCGATCCGCTCGCAGACCGACGCGCCCAAGCGCATGACCCTGCGCAAGACCGGCCCGGGCCTCGTCACCGCCGGTGACATCGGCACGGTCGGCGACATCCAGATCCTGAACCCCGACCTCGTGATCTGCACCCTCGACGACGGCGCCGAGATCCGCATGGAGTTCACGGTCGCAACCGGCAAGGGCTACGTCCCGGCCGAGCGCAACCGTCCCGAGGACGCGCCGATCGGCCTGATCCCGGTCGACTCGCTGTTCTCGCCGGTCACCAAGGTCAGCTACCGCGTCGAGACGACCCGCGAGGGCCAGGATCTCGACAAGGACAAGCTGACCATGACGGTCGAGACCAACGGCGCGGTCTCTCCGGAGGACGCGCTCGCCTACGCGGCGCGCATCATCCAGGACCAGCTGCAGGTCTTCGTGAACTTCGAGGATCCGCGCAAGGAAGAGGCCGCGCCGCTCGCGCCGCAGCTTCCTTTCAACCCGGCGCTGCTCAAGAAGGTCGACGAGCTGGAGCTGTCGGTCCGCTCGGCGAACTGCCTGAAGAACGACAACATTGTCTACATCGGCGACCTCATCCAGAAGTCCGAGGGCGAAATGCTGCGGACCCCGAACTTCGGCCGCAAGTCGCTCAACGAGATCAAGGAAGTGCTCGCCGGCATGGGCCTGCATCTCGGCATGGACATCCCCGGCTGGCCGCCGGAGAACATCGAGGATCTCGCCAAGCGCTTCGAGGAACACTACTGAGAGGCGAAGCCGCCTCGAGCTGAACCGGGCGGCGCCGCACCGCGCCGCCGGTTCGGCCCATCCAGGCCCGGGACCCGCGGCGACGACGCCAAGTCCCGAACGAATCCCGCCGCGGGGTTACGCGGACATCAACCGCCCCGTTCCCGGGGCACCCGGCCGTACCGTGGCACGGCGGCCGAGACGAGAAGGAAGCCAGCACCATGCGTCACGCCTACCGCGGCCGCCGTTTCAACCGCACCGCCGAGCATCGCAAGGCGATGTTCGCCAATATGTCCGCCGCGCTGATCAAGCACGAGCAGATCATCACCACCCTGCCGAAGGCGAAGGACCTGCGTCCGGTCGTCGAGAAGCTGATCACGCTGGGCCGCATCGACAGCGTCCACACCCGCCGCCTCGCCATGGCGCAGCTCCGCGACGCCGACATGGTCAAGAAGCTCTTCACCGTCCTCGGCCCGCGCTACAAGGGCCGTCCGGGCGGCTACTGCCGGATCATGAAGGCGGGCTTCCGCCAGGGCGACAACGCCCCGCTCGCGGTGATCGAGTTCGTCGACCGCGACGTCGAGGCTCGCGGAAAGGATTCCGGTCCGAGCCAGGTCTCCGAAGCCGCCTGATCGGCACGGAGCGCCCCGTCGCTCCTAGTCTTTGAGAAGCCGTCCCGGACCCTCCGGGGCGGCTTCTCGCGTTTCGGCTCCTCGCCGCGATCGCCATGACGACGCGCGAACAACAAAAAAACCCGCCGGCTCGCGCCGACGGGTCTGAAGCAGGGTCCACGTCTCGGATGGTCGCGGGAGCTCGCCCTGGCGGCCCGTCTCAGACAGGCCGGGAACTCGACCGCGCCGCGCTCCGAAAACCCCTATCCCTGCCGGGACTCGTCCGGTGGACCGTCCTGGTCGAGATCGTTGTCACGCCTGCGGCGCGGGAAGATGCCGTGATTGCTCATGGTCCACCTCCTCTTCGTAACCCGGGGCCTGCGGGCCCCACGAGGAGAGAATGAGCCGGCAACCGATTGGTTGCAAGCCCCCGTCAGCCGACGGGTCCGGCTCCGCCGTCAAGCAGCGTGGCGACGCGGGCCGCGAGGTCCGCGGAGCGGAACGGCTTCGTGAGCACCGGCAGGTCGTCGGGGATCTGCATCGCCTCGGCATGTCCGGTAAGGATCAGGACCGGCAGGCGCGGATCGCGCTCGCGGATCTCGGCGGCCAGCTCGATGCCGCTCATGCCGGGCATGGCGAGGTCGGCGACGACGATGTCGTAGAGGTCCGCCTCGAGGAGCCGGAGCGCGGCCTCGCCGTCGCCGGCTTCCGTGGTGCTGTGGCCGAAGCCGGTGAGGAACGAGGCCGTCACGTGGCGCACCTGCGAATCGTCGTCGACGATCAGGACGCGGGCCCGCCGGCCGGCGACCGGGACGGTGCCGGCGGCCTCGGGCGCCTGCTCGGGCGCCTGATCGGCGAAGGGGAGGGCGAGCTCCACGCGGGTGCCCCGACCGACCACGCTGTCGATCGCCAGCCGGCCCTTGGATTGCTGCGCGAGGCCGAACACCATGGCGAGGCCGAGCCCGGTGCCCTGGCCGACGGCCTTGGTGGTGAAGAACGGCTCGCAGACCCGGCGCAGGATCTCCTCCGGGATGCCGGTGCCCTCGTCGGTGACGCTGATGCCGAGATAGGTGCCGTCGGCGATCTCGGGATCGCCGCTGATGGCGAGCCGGCGCGTCGCGACCGTGATCGCCCCCCCGTCCGGCATGGCGTCGCGGGCGTTGATGCAGAGGTTGAGCACGGCGAGTTCGAGCTGGTCCGGATCGACCTGAACCGCCGGCAGTCCGTCCGCGAGGTCGGTCCGGACCGTCACGAGGCCGCCGAGGCTGCGTCCGAACAGGTCGCTCATCCCGGAGATCAGGGTGTTCACGTCGACGGCGCGCGCCTGGAGGTCGTGGGCGCGGCTGAAGCTCAGGAGGCGCTTGGTCAGGGACGCCCCGCGCTCGGCGGCGCCGCGGGCGTTCTCGATCAGGCGCTGGACCCGCGGCTGGTCGGCGACCTTCGGGCCGGCGAGCTCGAGGCTGCCGAGGATCGCGGTCAGCAGGTTGTTGAAATCGTGCGCGATGCCGCCCGCGAGGGTGCCCAGCGCCTGCATCTTGTCGGACTGGCGCAGGCGCGCCTCCAGGGTCCGCTGCTCGGTCACGTCGCGCTCGATCGTCGCGAGGTGGCTGATCGCCCCGCCCGCGTCGCGGATCGGCACCCGCGTCACGTGGCTCCACTGCTCGGCGCCGGTCGGGCCGTCGCTGATCAGGCTCTCGACCACCGCCCCGGACCGGATCGCGGCCGCGTCCGCCGCCGTCACGGGCTCGGCCTTCGGGCCGAGAAGTTCGTCCTCACGCCGCCCGAGGCTGGCGGCGACGTCGTGGCCGAGCAGGGCGGCCTTGCGGCCGTTCAGCCGGACGAAGCGGCCCTCCGCGTCCTTGAAGCTGATCGCGTCCTGGGCGTGGTCGAGGAGGCCGCGCAGGAGAGCCCGCTCGGTGGCGAGGTCTCGGCCGAGGCGGTGGCGCTCGAAGGCCTGCCGGACGGTGGAACGGAGCAGGCCCGCGTCCCAGGGCTTGGTGACGTAGCCGACGATGCCGCCGCGGTTGAGGGCGGCGATCACCGCGGTGATGTCGGCGTAGCCGGTCAGCAGGATCGCCTGCGCGTCGTGGAAGCTGCGGGCCTCGGCGAGGAGCGCGTCGCCGGTGAGGCCCGGCATCCGCTGGTCCGAGAGCACGACGGCGATGTCGGGTTCGGCGCGCAGGATCTCCAGCGCCTCGGCCGGGCGCGAGGTCGTCAGAACCCGGTAGGAATCCTCGAACAGGTCCTCCAGGGCGATCAGGATGTCCGGCTCGTCGTCGACGGCCAGGATCGTTCCTACACCTGCCGTACCGTCACTCATGCACTGGCCGCCTGCCGCGGAATCCCGATCACGAAGCAGGCTCCCCCACCCGGGGCCGTCTCCACGGTGAGCGAGCCGCTATGCGCTTGAACGACGCTGTAGGCAATCGCAAGACCCAGGCCCGTGCCGGATCCGACCGGTTTCGTCGTGAAGAACGGCTCGAAGATCTTCTCACGCAGCGTATCCGGGATGCCGGGCCCGGTATCGCTGATGCGAATCTCGTCGAGTTCGGGGTTCGACTGGGTCGTGATCCGGATCGTGCCGCCCTCCGGCATGGCGTCGGCGGCGTTGCCCAGGATGTTCATCACCACCTGATTGAGCAGCGCCGGGGTGCAGTGGATCTCGGCGCGGCCCGTGAAGCTGCGCTCCACGGCGATGCGCTCGCCGAGCTTGTGCTGGATCAGCGCGAGCACCGTCTCGATCGCCTCCGGCACGTTGACCAGGGCGCGCTCGCCCTCGTCGAGGCGCGAGAACTTCCGGAGGTTCAGCACCAGATCCTGGATGCGGGTCAGCCCCATCCGCATCGAGCCGACCCGCTGCCGGGCCTTGTCGATGGCGCGGGTGGCGGCCTCCGGAGCGGCGCCCGGCAACTCGCCGAGCAGGCGCTCGACGGTGCCCTGGTGGGCCAGGATGAAGGCCAGGGGATTGTTGATCTCGTGGGCGATCCCCGCCACCAGCTCGCCGAGCGAGGCCATCTTGGCGGCCTGGACGAGCTTGGACTGCGCCTCGGTGAGCTGGCGGTTGGCGTCGGCGAGGTCGCGGTTGGCCCGCTCCAGGGCGTCGGCGAGGCCCGCTCGGGCCTCGGCCGCGTCGGCCTCCGCGCGGGCGCGCTCCACCGCCCGCTCGCGCTCGCCGAACTGGCCGGCGATGCGCCGGTCGTCCTCCTCCAGGAGCCGCCGCCGCACGAAGCCGCGGACCCGCAGGGCCAGGACCTCGGCGTCGGTCTTCGAGACCACGTCGTCGGCGCCGGCCGCGTAGGCTTCGACGAGGAAGTCCTTGGCGGGATCGCTGCCGGCGATGCCGACGAGGTGGAAGCCCGCGCCGGCCGCCTGTCCCGAGCGCCGCTGGCTGATCGCCCGGCACAGGGCGAGGCCGTCATAGGCGTGCCCCAGGAGATCGACCGTCACGCAGTCGAAGGCCTCGTCGCCGGCGGCCGCGTCCAGGGCGGCCAGGGCCGCCTCCGGCCCGTCGACGCTCGCCACGTGGTGGCCGTCCTGGCCCATCACGCCGGCCAGGAACGTCCGGTAGGTGGCGCTGCCGTCGATCACCAGGACCCGCCCGCGCCGGAACGCGGCGGCGCCCGGTCCCTCGCCGTCGGTCGTCGGCCGGCGCTCGCGCAGCAGGGCGCGGATGCGCAGGATCATCAGGTCGCGGTCGGCGGATTTCGGCAGGTAGGCGTCGGCGCCGCTCTCCAGACCCTGGCGCTCGCCGCCGCTGCCGCCGGTCAGCATCAGGACCGGCAGGGCCCGGGTGCGCAGCGACAGGCGCATCTGCCGGATCAGCTCGTCGCCGTTCATGCCCGGCAGGTGGTAATCGGCCACCACGAGGTCGGGCTGGCTGCGGTTGAGGTGATCGAGGGCGGTCTCGGCGGAGGCGCAGCGCTCCACCGCGAAGCCGTGCGCCTCCAGCAGCAGGCGCAGTTCCAGGGCCTGCGTCTCCGAATCCTCGACCAGCAGGATCCGGGCCGGCACCTCCGCCGGGCCGGCCTCGCTCACGGCCGCGCCCCCGCATCCACGAGGCGCAGGACGTGGTCGGCGACGCGGTCGAGGGGCAGGACGGCGCGGGCGGCCCCGAGACGCACGGCCGCCGCCGGCATGCCGTAGACGACGGCGGTGCTCTCGTGCTCGGCCACGGTCTGGGCGCCGGCCCGGTGCATGTCGGCGAGGCCCAGGGCCCCGTCCTCGCCCATGCCGGTCAGCAGCACGCCGATGCCGGAGGGTCCGGATTGCCGGGCCATGGACCGGAACAGCACGGTGGCGGCCGGGCGCTGGCCGGAGACCGGCGCGGAATCGATCACCCGCAGGATCCGGCCGGAGCCGATCTCCAGGTGGCGGTCGCCCGGGGCCACGTAGACCCGGCCGGGTTCGGCGCGCTCGCCGTCCTGGGCGAGGGAGACCGGGAGGGCGACGACGCTGTCGAGCCAGCTGGCGAACCCGTCCATGAAGGCCGCGCCCATGTGCTGGACGACCAGGACCGGCAGCGGGAAGTCCTTGGGCAGGGCGCCGATCACCCGCGCCAGCGCCGGGGGACCGCCCGTCGAGGCGGCGATGCCCAGGAGGCTCGGGGCCTGCCCGGACAGGTCGGCCGGCGGCGCCTGGGGCGCGACGGCGGAGCGGCCGGCCCACTCGGTGCCGATCGGCCGGCGGCGGATGACCGGAACCTGGGCCATGATCCGCAGCTGCGTGCAGATCTCGCCGGCCACGCCCTCGTAGCCGGCATGGGTCGTGGCCACGGGCTTCTCGACGACCGACAGGGCCCCGGCCCGGAGCGCGTTCATCGAGATGCGCAGCGAGTTATCCTCGACCGAATCCGCCACCACGACGATCGGCGTCGGGTGCTCGGCCATGATCCGGCGGGTCGTCTCCAGCCCGTCGATCCCCGGCAGGCGGATGTCCATCGAGATCACGTCCGGCCGCACGGTCCGGAGCTTGTCGAGGGCCTCCTCGCCGGAGGCGACCGCGGCCACGAGCTCGAGGCGGGGATCGCGGGAGACGATGTGGCGCAGCAGCTCGCGCACCACGAGGCTGTCCTCCACGAGCATCACACGGACGGGGGTCATAGGAGCTGCCCGATCGTATCCAGCAGCTGGCGCTGGTCGAACTTCTGCTTGGTCAGGTAGGCGTCGGCGCCGAGATCCAGGCCCCGGGCGACGTCGGCGGCATCCCCGCGGGAGGTCATCAGGATCGCCGGGAGCCGGGCGAAGCGCTCGTCGGCCCGCAGGGCCTTCAGGAGGCCGAACCCGTCGAGGCGCGGCATCTCCACGTCGGCGAGCACCAGGTTCACGGGCTCGATCTCGGCGCGCAGCCGGTCGAGGGCGTCCTGCCCGTCGACGCAGACGACCACGCGGTAGCCGGCGGCTTCCAAGATTCCCTTCTCCAGAGTCCGGGTGGTGATCGAATCGTCGACGACCAGGATGGTCGCGCGCGCGGACGCGGCCGCCGCGGCGTGAGTCGTCGAACGTGGAGCCGGCGCCATCGTTCCGAGCGCGCCGCCCGATGTCCCGGCCTGGGCGCGCGAAGCGAGCCCCTCGGGGTCGAGGACCAGCACCGGCACGTCCCCGTGCAGCACCGCCGTGCCGGCGATCAGACCCGGATCGGCGCCGAAATCCGGCGCGGGCAGGACCAGGAACGGGCGGACGTCGTGCAGGCGGTCGACCGCCAGGGCGAGACGGCCGCCGCCGGTCCGCAGGACGACGGCGGTCAGCGTGCCGGGATCGGCCGGGTCGGCGACCTGTCCGAGGATCGCGGCGAGGTCCGTCACCGGGTGGCTCGTCGCGGCGTCCCCGTCACCGAGGCGCACGATCGTCCGGCCCATGGCGACCGGCAGGTCGTCGCGCCGCAGGCGCAGGAGGCGCTCCACGGCGCCCCCGGGGAGGGCGTAGCTGCGCCCGGCCGCCTCGACCAGCAGCAGACTGCGCCGGGCCGCCGAGAGCGGCAGGCTGAAGATCAGGGCGGTGCCGGCCGGGTCGCGCGGCTCCAGGCGGACGCTGCCCATGAGCTGGCGGGCGGCGTCCGCGGCCACCGAGAGGCCGTAGCCGCGCCCCGACAGGGTGTCGACCGCCTCGGCGGTGGAGAAGCCGGGCTCGAACACGAGGCGCAGCAGGGTGTCGGGTTCGGCCGCGGAAGCGGGGCCGAGGAGGCCGCGCTCGCGGGCCGCCGCCTCGATCCGGGCGAGGTCGGGGCCGGGCCCGTCGTCGAACACGGTGACCTGCAGGCGGGCGCCGCGCACCGCGACCTCCAGCCCGAGGCCCAGGGCCTCCGGCTTGCCGGCCGCGCGCCGCACCTCCGGCGCCTGCCAGCCGTGGCTGAGGGCGTTGCGCAGGGCGTGGAGCAGCGGATCCTTCAGCGCCTGCAGCGTGCCGCGCTCCACCGGCAGGTCGAGGCCCCGCAGGTCGAGATCGACCTCGCGGCCCTGCTCCCGGGCGGTCTCGCGCAGCGACCTCGCGAGGGGGGCCAGGACACTCTCGGCCGGGACCAGGGCGAGGCGCTCGGCGGCGGCGCGGACGCGGGTCGCGGCGCCCTCGACCGCGCTGGTCGCGGAGGCCTGGCGCCGCGACAGGTCCGCGGCCTCCCGGGCGAAGGCGCCGGCGCGCGCCGCGAGGGCGCGCCATTCGGGTCGCTCCGCGCCGGCCCCGGCCGCGAGGGCCTCGGCGCCGACGCGCAGGTCGCGGGCCAGGCGGGCGAGCCGGGCGAGGCCGTCGGCCGCGGGCGCCTGGCCGGCCAGGGTGCTGGCGAGATCGTGGCTCGCCCGGGCCAGCGCCTCGACGGCCTCCGCCGGCACCCGCAGGATCGCCGCGGAGGCCTCCGGCGGCTCGGAGCCGGGTTTCGGCGCGGGGTCGGCCTGTGTCGGCGCGGCGGTCGCGGCCGGCGGGGATGCCGGCGCGGCGGGGGGCCCCGGTGGCGGGCTCGGACTCGGATCCGGCAGCGGTGCGGGTGGTGCGGGTGGTGCGGGTTGTGCCGGCGGCGGCGTCTCGCCCGGGAGCCGGAGGACGTGGCCGAGGGCCGCCAGGGCATCGGCCGGCATGTCCGGACCGGACCCGTCGGTGAGGCCGGCGACGTAGGACTCGATCCGGTCGAGGGCGAGGTGGACGGCGTTGGCCGCCTCGCGGTCGAGGGCGGTGGCGCCGGTGCGCACGCCCTCGAACAGCGTCTCGAGACGGTGGGCCACCGCCTCGACCGCCGGGAGATCGACGGCGCGGGAGGCGCCCTTCAGGCTGTGGGCGCGGCGGAAGACGTCGTTCCAGTCCGGCGTGGCGCTGCCGAGCGCCCCGCGGATCGCCGCGACGTGCTCCCGGTGCTCGACGTCGAAGGCGGCGAGCAGGAGCTTGCGGATATCCTCGGCCAACGGGGCGCCCGCCTCAGTGCCGGTATCGTTCGGCCAGGGCCATGAGGGCCTGGGCGAGCTCGGTGAGGTTGGCGGAGGCGGCCTCGACCTGCCGCGTGCCGGCCGCGGTCTGCTGGCTGGCCTGGCGGATGTTCTGCAGCGCCCCCATCACCTGCTCGATGCCCAGCTGCTGCTGGTTGGTCGAGGCCACGATCTGCTGGAACGTCTGCACGTTCTCCTCCACCCGCGCGGTGATCTCCTCGATCGTGCGCTGCGTCGTGTCCGAGCGCGTCTTGCCCGCCGCCGCGCGCTTGACCGCCTCCTCGGTCAGCATCACCGACGTGTTGATGCCCCGCTGGATCTCGCCCAGGATCCCACGCACCTGCCCCGTGGCCGCCTTGGCCTGGTCGGCCAGGAGCTTCATCTCCGAGGCCACCACCGAGAAGCTGCGCCCGCTCTCGCCGGCCGCGGCCGCCTCGATGGCGGCGTTCAGCGCCAGCAGGTGCGTGCGCTCCGAGATGTCGTTGACCGTCTCGATGATGTCGCCGATCGTCTGGGTCTTCTCCGACAGGCTGACGATGTTGCCCGCCACCGCCTCCGCCTGCTCGCGGATCGCGTCCATGGCTTTGGCGGTGTCGGAGACCGCGCGCAGCCCCTGGCGAGAGGTCTGGGCGGTGGCCTGGGCGGTGGCGATCACCTCGGTGGCGCGCTTGGAGATCTGCGCCCCCGAATGGGTGATCTCGTCCACCGTGGCGGCGGTCTCCTGCACGGCGGCGAACTGCTGCTCGACCGAGGCCGCCTGCTCCTGCGCCGAGGCGCGGATCTCGGCCGCGGCCGCGTTCAGGTCCGCCGTCGCCGCCCGGTTCGTCCGCGCCAAGTCCGACAGACCCGAGACCATCGTGTTCAGCGTCGTGCTCAGACGGCCGATCTCGTCGCGCCCGCCCGCCGCCAGCTGGCCGGACAGGTCGCCCTCGCCGACGCGGCCGACGAAGGCCATGACCGTCTCGAGCGGCCGCACCACCGCGCGGCTGATCAGCCACGTGATCAGGACCGCCAGCAGCACCGCGGCGGCCAGGGTCAGGTAGATCGAGAGGCGCGAGCGCTCGTAGACCTCCTGCGCGGCGCGCTGGCCCAGCGCCATGCCGCCGTCGAGCTGCGAGCGGAGGTTCTTGATCCCCTCGAGGAAGGGTGCCTGCAGCCGCGCGATCTCCGCGTTGCGGGCCTCGACCGCCGCGACGTCCTGCTGGGCGATGGCGGCGAACTGCGCCTCGCCCTGCGCCCTGACCTCGCGGAACGAGCCCTGGACCGCGGTCGCCGCCGCGGCGATGCGGTCCCAGGCCGCGACGCGCTCGGCGGACACGACCTGCGTCCGGTACTGGGTGGCGAGCTGGATCGTCGTGGCGAGCCGGTTCTCGACCTGGGCCGCGGTCTGGCGCCAAGCCGCCAGGGTGTCGCCGGCCTGGGTCGCGCGCCCCTGGGCCTGCATCAGCATCGTGATCACGGCCGTGCGGCGCAGGAGACCGAGGTCGCGCGCGTCGTTCCCGAGATCGTCGAGCTGGCGCAGGATCGTCATGTCCCGCCGGACGATCGCGTCGGTCGTGTCGCGCACCGCGCCGATCTGCTCCAGGGCGTAGAGGCCGAGCGCCACCACCACCACCGTGATGGCGAAGAAGCCGAGGAGGATGCGTTTTCCGATCGAGAGCGACACGGGCGGGGATGGCTCCGGTTGGGGCAGGCGGCCCGGTCAGGGCAGCGCGCGGCGCAGGAGGCGGGGGAGGTCGATGACGACGAAGTCGGGACGGCCGTCGCCCGCCGCCCCGGAGGCCGGGGCATAGACCGAGGCGGCCTCGTTGCCCAAGCGGTCGGGATCGGTCGCCTCGGCGCCGGCCGCGCCAGGGGCCCGGGCGATGCCCAGGACCCGGTCCACCGCGAGGGCGAGGGGCTGGGGGTGGACGCCGCGCAGCACGATCATGTGGGCCGCCGCGTCGGCGTCGGACGCGGGATCCGGCCGGCCGAGGGCCCGGGCGAGGCTGAGCACGCCGACGATCCGCCCGGACAGGGCGACGAGACCGTCCAGCGCCGGCACCGCCCCGGGCATCGGCGTGGCGGGGCGCGACGGCAGGACCTGGGCGACGGCCGCCAGCGGCACGCCGTAGCGCTCGCCACCGCAGGCGCAGACGAGGTGATCGACGCCCGAATCGGTCGCGGCCGCCGCGGAACCGCGCCGGGCGAGGGCGGCGGCGCGCTCGGCGCGCAGGTCCCGCTCCGGCCGCGGACGGCCGCCCTGTGCACTCGGGCCTGCGCCCATCAGGACCTCCTGCTGCCGGCGCCGCCGAGCGCGGCGCGGGCCGCGGCCGCGCTGGCCGCGATCTCGCCCGCGGAGGCGCCGTCGCCCTCGGGCAGCGCCGTGTCCGGCCCGAGGGCTTGACTCAAGGCGACGGCGTTGTCGAGGGCGCGGAGCGCCTCGTGCGGCCGTCGCAGCGCGATCAGCAGCAGGCCGAGGTGGTAGTGGGCCATCACGAAACCGCGGTCGAGGTAGAGCGCGGCCCGCAGCGCCCGCTCGGCCTCGGCGTCGCGTCCGAGGGTGCGGGCCAGGAGGCCCTCGTAGAAGCGCAGGGCGGTGTCGGTCGGATCGCGGTCGAGGGCGCCCCGCAGCGCCCGCCAGGCCGCTCCGGTCTCGCCGGAATCGGCCAGCGCGCGGATCCGGTCGAGGTCGACGGCGTCCTCCTCTTCCGGCCGGTCCTCCCGGGTCTCGGGCGCTGCGGGAGCCGGACCGGTGCCGGGTGCGGTGACCGGGTCTGGGGCGGGAACGGCCGCGGCGTCGGCCTCTGCAGCCCCGGACTGGCCCGGGCCAGGATCCGCCGGGAGCGGCTCCGTCGCCTGTCGCGCCGGAGGGACGGGGTCCGGCGCGGGCGCACCGGACAGGGCGACCGGTGGCGCGACCGGCGGCGCTTCGGCGCGCGGTCGGTAGGCCACGGTCCCGGGCAGGCTGACGGCGTCGAGGAAGCTCGCGAAGGCGGGGCTCGGCTCGGCGTGGCCGAGGAGCAGCCAGCCCTCCGGCCGCAGCCTGCGGCCCAGCCCGCGCACCACCGCGGCGACCGTCCGGGCATCGAAGTAGATCAGCACGTTCCGGCAGAGGATCAGGTCGAAGGGCTCGCCCTGCGGCGGCCCCGGCTCGACGAGGCTCAGCAGGTTGCCGCGCTCGAACCGGACCGGACCGCGGTATTCGGGCCGGAGGGCGTAGCCGCCCTCGCGCCGGATGCCCGGCGCGGGCGGCAGCCGGGTGAAGTAGCGGAGCCGGTCCTCCGGCGGCATGGTCCGGAGCGCCCAGCGGCCGTACTCGGCGGCGCGGGCCGTGGCGAGCGCCTCGACGCTGATGTCGGTGCCGAGGATCGCCACCCGCCACTCGGGCAGGGCGTCGCCGAGCAGCTCGTGCACCAGGATCGCCAGGGAATAGGCCTCGGCCCCCGTGGAGCAGCCCGCGCTCCAGATCCGCAGGACGCGCTCGGACGCCCGCGCCGCGATCAGCGCCGGCAGGATCGTCGCGCGCAGCGCGCTGAACTGCTCGGCGTAGCGGAAGAAGAACGTCTCGCCGACGGTGATCTCGGCCTCCAGCCGGGCCCATTCCGCCTCGCCTTCCGCGCCGCTCGACAGGAGGGCCGCGTAGGCGGCGCAGTCGGCCACGGCGGCGGCGCGGAACCGGCGGTGCAGCCGCTCGATCAGCAGCTCGTCCTTGTCGGTGTAGTAGTGGTGGCCGGTGCGCGCGATGATGCGCGCCTTGAGCGGCGCGTAGGCGGGATCGGCACTCAGGTCGGGACGGGGATTCCCCGGTCGGGCCATCGCGCGGTCAGACGGCGTGCGGCAGCGCGGCGAGACGTTCGGCGGCCGCCCGGGCCAGGGCGTCGACGCGGGCCCGTTCCTGCACGGTCAGGAGGCGCTCCGGCGCCAGAGCGTGGACGAGGCGCTCGCCGAGGACGAGCTCGGCCGCGACGCAGCCGTTGAGCGTGTCGGCCGCCTCGGCCGGCCGGACCGCGGAATCCGGGACGGTCGCGAGGTCCGCCACGCGATCGACGAGGTACGCGACGGCCTCGCCCTGCATCAGCGCGAGATGGGCGTAGAGACCGGGCGTCGCGCCGGCCGGGCGCAGGCCGAGCAGCGCCGCGAGGTCGACGACCGGGACCGGCGTGCCGCCGAGATTGAGGAATCCGGTGAGCCAGCTGCCGGAAGCGGGCGGCGCGTGCAGATCCGGCAGCGGCAGGATCTCGGCGACCGCGCCGCGGGGCAGGGCGCAGGCCGTGCCTGCGACATCCAGCAGGAGATAGGCCGAACCGCTGCTGGCCACCGCCACCCGCTCCCCTGTTGCTCGGTCGCGGCCGGGCCGGGACGGGTCGCGACATAGGCCGAGTTAACGCTGCCGGCAATTGTGCGCCGCACGGGCGCGATGACGCGGAACCAAGTCTCGCCTGAGCCGCTTATTTTCCGACGCAGCGGCAACGCGCCTGACGAGGCGCGGCGCTTTGCCTGCGCCGGTCTACGCCAGGGATTGACGATGAGGAAACTTCTGTTGGCCGCCGCGTCGCTGACGCTCCTCGCGGGCTCCGCCTACGCCCAGGGCAACTCGCCCTACAACGCCTCGGGCGCGCAGGCCGGCGGCCCGCGCGGCGGCCTGGAGCGCGCCGGCGAGGCGGCCGCGATGGAGCAGGGAGCCGCTCCGGCCGCGCGTCCGATGATGCGCAAGCGCATGAAGCACAAGCGGATGAAGCATCATCGCCGGATGCGCCACCACATGTGAGTGGCGAACACCGGGACGCGCCGCAGGCGTCGTCCGGGTGGCTCGGCCTGTCGCACCCGCGGCAGGCCTTTTTTATGCCCGGTCGCAGGCGAAATGCCGGTTGTGCGGGCCTGAAGCATAGTGCAGTCCGGTCGACGCGTGCCGTCCGACTGTTGCCGGCCGGCGCGGCGCGGTCCAGAGTTGTGCGAAAGCCGCTACGCCCGAACATGTTCGCAAACGAACATCGTCCGGCAATCAGTACAGCGGTGCGACGGCCTCACGAAGGCGAGGGAGTATCGATGTCACGACCGCTCGACCGGAGATCCGACGACAGGATCGAGGCGACCGGTGTCGAGGGGCGGCGCAGCGCGATCGTCGCCTCGGTCCGCCAGCGCGGCTTCGTGACGATCGAGGCCCTGGCGGCGCAGTTCGGCGTCACCGTCCAGACGATCCGGCGCGACCTCAACGAGCTGAGCGCCGAGGGGCGGCTGGAGCGCTACCGCGGCGGCGGCGGCCTGCCCTCCAGCGTCGAGAACATCGATTACGCCGACCGGCGGGTGACCCTGCTGCCGGAGAAGAGCCGGATCGGCCGCCTCGCGGCGAGCCGTATCCCGTCGCACTGCTCGGTCTTCATCAACATCGGCACGACACCGGAGGCCGTCGCCCGCGAGCTGACCCGACACGACGATCTCAGCATCATCACCAACAACCTCAACGTGGCGATCTCGCTCGCCGAGACGACCGAGTTCCGCATCGTCGTGGCGGGCGGCACCGTGCGGAACCGCGATGGCGCGGTGCTGGGTCAGCTCACCTGCGACACGCTCAGCCAGTTCCGGGTCGACGTGGCGGTGATCGGCATCAGCGGCATCGACGGCGACGGGGCGCTCCTCGACTACGATTACGAGGAGGTGCGGGCGACCCAGACCATCCTGGCCCATGCCCGGAAAACCTTCCTGGTGGCCGACCACACCAAGTTCACGCGGCGGCCCATGGTCCAGGTCGGGCGCCTGGAGCAGGTCGACACCTTCTTCACCGACCGGGCGCCACCGGCCGAGATCGTCGCGCTCATGGAGCGCCTGGGCGTAAACTTGGCGGTCGCCGACAGCGCGGACGAACCGTAACGAACATCAATTTTTCGCTTGCGAAAGCCGACCGCCGCGTCAATATAGTGCCGAACCGCCACCAAGGCGGCCCAGGAGGAATCATGGCGGCTGCACCGCGACAGCGCGAGCCGTCCGACGCCTACGATCTCCTGATCATCGGCGGCGGCATCAACGGCACGGGCATCGCCCGGGACGCGGCCGGCCGGGGTCTGTCGGTCCTGCTGGCCGAGCGCGGTGACTTGGCCGGCTTCACCTCCTCGTCGTCGACGAAGCTGATCCACGGCGGCCTGCGCTACCTCGAATACTACGAGTTCCGCCTCGTGCGTGAGGCGCTCGCCGAGCGCGAGCGGCTGCTGCGGCTCGCCCCGCACGTGATCTGGCCCCTGCGCTTCGTCCTGCCTCACGACGAGGGCCTGCGCCCGGCCTGGATGCTGCGGCTCGGCCTGTTCCTCTACGATCACCTCGCGCGGCTGCGCACGCTCCCGGGCTCGCACGGGGTCGACCTGCGCAGCTCCGCCTACGGGGCGCCGCTGCAGCGGCGCCTGACGCGCGGCTTCGTCTATTCCGACTGCTGGGTCGAGGACAGCCGCCTCGTGGTGCTCAACGCCATGGACGCCCGTGAGCGCGGCGCCACGGTGATGACCCGCACCGGCGTCGTCTCGGCCCGGCGCGAGGGTGACGGCTGGGTCGCGACGCTGCGCGACGAGCGCGGCGGCACCGAGCGGACGGTCCACGCGAAGGCCGTCGTCAACGCCGCCGGCCCGTGGGTCAGCGAGACGCTCGGCGGCACGCTCGGCATCAACAGCCGCGCGGCGGTGCGGCTGATCAAGGGCAGCCACATCGTGGTCAAGCGCCTGTTCGCGGGCGATCAGGCCTACATCCTGCAGCAGCCCGACAAGCGCATCATCTTCGCGATCCCCTACGAGCGCGACTTCACGCTGATCGGCACCACCGACGTCCCCTACGAGGGCGAGCCCGGCCCGGTCTCGATCTCCGAGAGCGAGACCGACTACCTCTGCGGCTGCATCAACCGCTCCTTCGACACGACGATCACCCCGGCCGACGTGGTCTGGAGCTACTCGGGCGTGCGCCCGCTCTACGACGACGCGGCCGAGAACGCGTCGGCCGTGACCCGCGACTACGTCCTCGACGTGGAGGACCAGGGCGGGGCGGCTGCGGTGCTGTCGGTCTTCGGCGGCAAGATCACGACCTACCGGCGGCTCGCCGAGCACGCGCTCGAGAAGCTGAAGCCCTACTTCCCGCACCTCGGGAAGTCCTGGACTGGCGACGCGGTCCTGCCGGGCGGCGCCATGAAGGACGCCGATTTCGACCAGTTCCTCGCCAAGCTGCGGGCCGAGACGCCGTTCCTTCCGGAGGAGACCGCCCGCCGCCTCGCCCGCGCCTACGGCACCCGGGCCCGGGACATCGTCGGGACGGCGCAGTCCCTGGCGGATCTCGGCGAGGCCTTCGACGGCGGCCTCACGGCGGCCGAGGTCGACTACCTGCGCACCGAGGAGTGGGCGGTCACCGCCGACGACATCCTGTGGCGGCGCTCCAAGCTCGGTCTGCGCACCGGCGCGGAGAGCGCCGCGCGCCTCGCCGCCTACCTCGACCGCAGGGCCGAGGCCGCCTGACGCTTTCGAACCCGATCCGGCGACAGACCGCTCGGGCCATCTAGGGGAGGGAACGATGAGCCGTTACGTCGGGGCCATCGACCAGGGCACAACCAGCAGCCGCTTCATCGTGTTCGACCGGGAGGGCAGCGTGATCGCACTCGCCCAGGCCGAGCACGCGCAGATCTACCCGGCTCCCGGCCACGTCGAGCACGACGCCACCGAGATCTGGACGAAGACCCAGAGCGTGATGCGCGAGGCCCTGGAGAAGGGCGGGCTCCAGCCCTCCGACCTCGCGGCAGTCGGCATCACCAACCAGCGCGAGACCACGCTGATCTGGGACCGGACGACCGGCAAGCCCCTGCACAACGCCCTGGTCTGGCAGGACACCCGCAACGACCGGCTGGTGGGCGAGTTCGCCCGCGACGGCGGCCGCGACCGGTTCCGCGACCTCACCGGCCTGCCGCTGGCGAGCTACTTCTCCGGCCTCAAGCTGCGCTGGCTGCTCGACCACGTCGAGGGCGCCCGGCAGAAGGCCGAGGCCGGGGACGTGCTGTTCGGCAACATCGACACGTGGCTCGTCTGGAACCTGACCGGCGGCACCGAGGGCGGCCTCCACGTCACCGACGTGACCAACGCCAGCCGCACGCAGCTCATGTCACTGAAGACCCTCGACTGGGACGAGGGCATGCTGTCGACCTTCGGCATCCCGCGGGCGATGCTGCCGAAGATCGTCTCGTCGAGCGAGGTCTACGGCGAGACCAGCGCTCCGTTCGCGGGCGTTCCGATCGCCGGCATCCTGGGCGACCAGCAGGCGGCCCTGTTCGGCCAGACCTGCTTCGCGCCGGGCGAGGCCAAGAACACCTACGGCACCGGCTGCTTCGCGCTGATGAACACCGGCGAGGAGCCGGTCCCGTCGAAGGCCGGCCTCGTCACCACGCTGGCCTACCGCCTCGACGGCCAGAAGCCGGCCTACGCGCTCGAAGGCTCGATCGCCATCACGGGCGCCCTGGTGCAGTGGCTGCGCGACAACCTGCACATGATCAAGGATTCCGCCGAGGTCGAGACGCTCGCCACGACGGTCGAAGACAACGGCGGCGTCTACTTCGTGCCGGCCTTCTCGGGCCTCTACGCGCCGCACTGGAACGAGGGCGCCCGCGGCCTGATCATCGGCCTGACCCGCTACGTCAACCGCGGCCACATCGCCCGCTCGGTGCTGGAGGCGACCGCCTTCCAGACCCGCGAGGTGCTGCAGGCCATGGCCAAGGATTCTGGCATCCCCGTCAAGGAGTTGCGGGCCGACGGCGGCATGGTCGCCAACAACACCCTGATGCAGTTCCAGTCCGACCTGCTCGACGTGCCGGTGGTGCGCCCGAAGGTGGCCGAGACCACGGCGCTCGGCGCCGCCTACGCGGCGGGTCTCGCGGTCGGCTACTGGAAGGGCCTCGACGACCTCAAGCGCAACTGGGGCGTCGACAAGCGCTGGACGCCGAAGATGGATGCCGGCCAGCGCGAGAAGATCGCCGCCGCCTGGAGCCGGGCTGTGCAGCGCTCCTTCGACTGGAAGACCGACGAGGATTGAGACGGGCTCGGGGCGCACACGCCCCGCGCAGTCCCACTCGCGCCCGCATCCGGAGCCGCTGCGCGGCGGCCTCGAAGAAGGGCTCCAGATCGCCGCGGGATCCCCGGAGGCCTTCGAAGAGGCCTCCGGGGCGCTCCGGTACCGCAGGAGAGGGTGCCGGCCCGGATCTGCGTAACCATTCGGTGACCGCCACCGGCGTTCACGCGCTCGCCAAAGCTTTGAACTTTCACAAAAAGCAGCGAACGGGGGAGACGAGACGATGACATCACCCTTCCTGGGCGAATTCCTGGGCACCATGACCCTGATCGTGCTCGGCGACGGCGTCGTGGCCGGCGCCCTGCTCAAGCATTCCAAGGGCGAGAATGCCGGCTGGATCGCCATCACGGCGGGCTGGGCCTTCGCGGTCCTCGCGGGCGTCTTCGTGGCCAACGCCACCGGCAGCGCCGACGCCCATATCAACCCGGCCGTCACCGTGGCGGGCGCGGTCAGTTCCGGCGATTTCAGCAAGATCCCCGTCTACATCCCGGCCCAGATGCTCGGCGCCTTCGTGGGCGCCGTGCTCGTCTGGCTCCACTACCTGCCGCACTGGGGCGCGACCCAGGATCCCGGCCTCAAGCTCGCCTGCTTCTGCACCGGCCCGGCGATCCGCGACGCGAAGGCCAACTGGATCTCCGAGATCATCGCGACCTTCTTCCTGATCCTGACGATCTCCGCCCTCGTGACCACCACCCTGGGCTCGGCCGGCGCGATCCCGCGGGCCGTCGCGCCCTACATGGTCGGCATGCTGGTCTGGGGCATCGGCCTGTCGCTCGGCGGCACCACCGGCTACGCCATCAATCCGGCCCGCGACCTCGGGCCGCGCGTCGCCCACGCGGTGCTGCCGATCGCCGGCAAGGGCAGCTCCGACTGGGGTTACGCGCTGATCCCGGTGGCCGCGCCCCTGGTCGGGTCGGTGCTGGCCGGGCTCTTCGTCCGGGCGCTGGGGATCTGACGGAACGGCCGCACCCTCAACCACCGCGGGGCGGCCCGGCGTCGCGGCGGTTTGCGGCGCGCGGCCTTGGGCCCTAAGTCAGGGCGATCCCGACCGCGCCCCTGGGGCGCTTCCCCGCGGTGTGCCCCCGACCCATGGCCGTCGTCCTCGACACCCTGAAGAACGATCCGCGGCCGGTCCGCCTGCGCCACCCCGAGAAGGCGCACCGGCCCGACCAGCCCGTCCAGGCCAAGAAGCCGGACTGGATCCGCGTGAAGGCGCCGGGCTCCAGGGCCTGGTCCGAGACGCAGAAGATCGTGCGCGAGCACGGTCTGGTCACGGTCTGCGAGGAGGCGGGCTGCCCGAATATCGGCGAGTGCTGGGAGAAGCGGCACGCCACCTTCATGATCATGGGCGACACCTGCACGCGGGCCTGCGCCTTCTGCAACGTGCGCACCGGCCTGCCCGACGCCCTCGACCTGGGCGAGCCGGACAAGATCGCCGATTCGGTGGCCAAGCTCGGCCTGCACCACGTGGTCATCACCTCGGTGGACCGGGACGACCTGAAGGACGGCGGCGCCGAGCATTTCGCCCGGACCATCGCGGCCATCCGGCTCGCGAGTCCCGGCACGACCGTCGAGATCCTGACGCCCGACTTCCTGCGCAAGGACGGGGCGCTGGAGGTCGTGGTCGCCGCCAAGCCCGACGTGTTCAATCACAACCTGGAGACGGTGCCGGCCAAGTACCTCACGGTGCGGCCGGGTGCCCGCTACTTCCACTCGGTGCGCCTGCTGCAGCGGGTGAAGGAGCTCGACCCGACGATCTTCACCAAGTCCGGCATCATGGTCGGGCTCGGCGAGGAGCGGAACGAGGTGCTCCAGCTCATGGACGACCTGCGCTCGGCCGACGTCGACTTCCTCACCGTCGGCCAGTACCTGCAGCCGTCGAAGAAGCACCACGAGGTCGTGCGCTTCGTCCCCCCCGACGAGTTCAAGGCCTACGAGACCACCGCCTACGCCAAGGGTTTCCTGCTGGTCTCGGCCACGCCGCTCACGCGCTCGTCGCACCATGCCGGCGAGGATTTCGCGCGTTTGCAGGCGGCGCGTCTGGCCAAACTGTCGCCCGCGCTCTCGGCCTGAGGATATCCGAAGACCATGCCGTCCTTCCGGGTCACCCGCGCGGTGAAGCACACGCCGCAGCAGATGTACGACCTCGTCGCCGACGTGGAGCGCTACCCCGAGTTCCTGCCGCTCTGCGAATCCCTGCGGGTGATCCGCCGGCAGGACATGCCCGAGGGCGGGCAGGTGCTGATCGCCGAGATGGGCGTCGGCTACAAGGCGATCCGCGAGCGCTTCACCACCCGGGTCACCCTCGATCCGGCGAGTCTCAAGATCGTCGCCGAGTACATCGACGGCCCGTTCCGGCACTTGGAGAACCGCTGGCTGTTCAAGGACGGCCCCGACGGCGGCTGCAACGTCGACTTCTTCATCACCTACGAGTTCAAGAGCCGCACCCTGGGGCTCCTCATGGGCACGATGTTCGACCGCGCCTTCCGCAAGTTCACCGACGCCTTCGAGGGGCGGGCGAACCGGATGTACGGGGCGCGGGCTTAGCCGCCGTCCTCGCGCGCGCCGTGAAGCGACCCAGGGAAATGGGACGCCTCCGAATGTGGCGTTGCCCTGGATTGCTTCGCAGCGCTCGCAAAGACGGTGCGCAGGGATGGCGTCAGGCCCGCAGCGACACGCGCACGTGCTCGGGCCGCACATCCATCCCGATCCTCAGCGCCGGAAGGACCTGAAGCCGCGGCAGGGCGTCGAAGAGGCGCAGGGCGAGCGGCGCCCGGACCGGCACGTCGGCCGCCAGCGACGCGGCGATCACGCGGGACTGCCTGGGGGAGGGCGCGGAAGCGCTCGGTGAAGCCCGGCTCGTCCATCGGCCGGAGGGGTGGATGGTCTCGCCCCGGAAGTCGCGCAGGAAGTCCGCGTGCGTCTCCAGAACGGTGACGTCGAGGCTCGCGCGGACGAAGAGCAGGCCGGCCATCGTCCGGGCGGGGCCCCCGCCGACGATGCAGAGGCGGGTCGTCATCGTACCCGTGGGCCGTCCTTCCCGTGCCGCGATCAGTCGCCGAGGGCGTCCTCCAACAGACCGAGCGCGTCGGCCACGGCGGCGCGGCGGATGCCCGCGCGCCCGAGATCGCCGTAGCGCCGCTCCAGATGGCGCGTCTCGCCATCTCGCCGACTGAGGCCGAAATGCACCAGCCCCACCGGCTTCTCGGCGCTCCCGCCCCCCGGGCCGGCGATGCCGGTGATCGCGACAGCGACGGAGGCCCGCGACGCGGCCAGCGCCCCGGCGGCCATCGCCCGCGCCACGGGCTCGCTGACCGCGCCGTGCCGGCAGATCAGGTCGATGGGCACACCGATCGCCTCGGCCTTCGCGTCGTTCGAGTAGGTGACGAAGCCGCGCTCCAGGACGGCCGACGAGCCCGGCACCGCGGTGAGCAGCCCGGCCACGAGGCCGCCCGTGCAGGACTCGGCGGTGGCGACGGTGCGCCCGTCCGCCGCGTAGGCGTTAACCAGCGCCTCGGCCCGGGCGAGAAGCTCTGCGTCGTCGACCATCGCGAACGGGCTCCCCTCGGGCGCCGCCGCCCTATCTCCTGTTGTGACCCATGGCCGAGCCCGGCTCAAGGACCGGCGGCCGCCGACTGGAGACAGCCCTTCCATGATCTTCCCCGCGACCACGGCCTTCTACGCCGGGCTGCTCGCCCTCGTGTATCTCGGCCTCTCGGGATGGGTGATCGGGGCCCGCGTCTCCGGGAACGTGCTGCTCGGCGACGGCGGCGACGACACGGTCCTCAGGCGCGTGCGCTCGCACGCCAATTTCGCGGAATACGTGCCGCTGGCCCTGATCGTCGTCGGCCTGCTGGAGGCGAGCGGCGGCAGCCACGGGCTCGTCCGGGCGCTGCTGGTCGCCCTGCTGGTCGCCCGGATCCTGCACCCGATCGGGATGTTCGCGCCCCCGAACTCGCCGCGCCAGTTCGCCTGCCGGGGCGGCGGCATCCTGCTGACGATGGCGGTCCTGGGCGTCGCGGCGATCGCGCTGCTGGTGCGGGTGGCCTGAGGCGGAGCGCGACGCCCCCTCCCGTGCGAGAGAGGGGCCCGCGCCCGACCTCTGGCCGCTCAGCCCTGCCGCATCGCGGTCTCGGCCTGCGCGTCGAGGGCGGGGCCGTCCTCCTCGGGCAGCCGGACCGTCGCGGCCGCCTGGGCGGCGAGCCCCTCCGCCCGGCCGACGAAGCCGAGCTTCTCGGTGGTCGTCGCCTTGATGGAGACCGCCGAGAGCGGGACGCCCGCGATGGCGGCGATGCGCGCGCGGATCTCCTCGCGGTACTTGCCGATGCGGGGGGCCTCGGCGAGCACGGTGATGTCGAGGTGGTCGATGCGGCCGCCGCGGGCACGGACGAGGTCGCAGGCATGGGCCAGGAACTGGTCCGAGGAAGCCCCGCGCCAGCGCTCGTCGGAGGGCGGGAAGTGGGTGCCGATATCGCCGTCCGCGATGGCCCCGAGCAGGGCGTCGGTCAGGGCGTGCAGCGCGACGTCGCCGTCCGAGTGGGCGAGCACGCCGCGGTCGGCGGGGATCTTCACCCCGCCCAGCCAGACATGGTCGCCGGTGGTGAAGGCGTGCACGTCGAAGCCGGTGCCGAGGCGGGTCACGTAGGTGGTCATGGCGCGGGCTCCCGGCGCTGGCAATGCGGTGGTCTCGGTCGCGAAGGCGCGGTCCGCCTCGATCAGGTCGGCGGGCTGGGTGATCTTGCGGTTGGCGACGTCGCCCGCGAACACCACCACCGGCAGGCCGGCCCATTCGGCGAGGGCGCCGTCGTCGGTGAAACCGTCGAGGCCCTGCGCGACGGCGTCCCGGTGGGCGCCGAGCAGCGGGCCGAACACGAAGGCCTGGGGTGTCTGGACCGCGCGCAGGTGCTCCCGCGGCGGGGTCTCGTGCACCCGGCCGATGCCGGGAGCGATGTCGACGACGCGCTTGACCGTGTCGGTGACCGGCACGCCGGGAACGGCCGCCCCGTGGTCGCGGCCGGCCGCGATCGCCCGGGCGATCAAAGCGGAATCCACGTAGGGGCGGGCGGCATCGTGGACGAGCACGATCTCGGGCGCGTCGCCGGTGGCCAGGGCCTCGAGACCGGCGCGCACGGAGAGCTGGCGCGTCGCGCCGCCCTCGACCGGCGGCGCGACCTTGGCGCGGATCGCGGGCGCGAGTTCCTCCAGGCAGTCGCGGAAGAACTCCGCCGCGTCGGCGGCGATCACAGGCTGAATCCGCGCGATCGAGTCGTCCGCCGCGAGCGCCGCCAGGGTGCGGGTGAGGACCGCTTGGCCGCCGACGCGGCGGTACTGCTTGGGGGTGCCGCCGCCGATGCGGATGCCGCGTCCGGCCGCCACCACCACCGCGGCGACGCCGGCTCCCGCGCTGGCGGGTCCGGTGGCTGGCGTGCCGGTGGCGGGCATGGGCAACGAGCTCGTGACGTCCTGAGGGGCGGAATGGCGGCCAGCGCGCGGGCCAGGCGTGCCGCCGTGACCCTGCCGCGGAGGGTGCCCGTCGTTTAAGCGGGGGAGGGCCCGAAATCAACGCGCGGTCCCGCTTGCCAGCGGACCGGCTTTGCCTCATTGTTGTGCAGAATGACGACTGACCAATATTTGAGCGCGCTGCGCCGTGCGGGAGCGACCGCGGAGGGGGCAAACGGGACCGATCCCGCCCCGCTCTGCCTGCTCGCGCCGCTCTCGGGCGTCACCGACCTGCACATGCGCCGCATCGCCCGCCGCTGCGGCGCCGACGCGGTCGTCTCCGAGATGGTGGCGGCCCGGGAACTCGCGCGCGGGTCCGGCGAGGCCGCGATGCGCGCCGAGGGCTCCGGGGTCGACCTGCACGTGGTCCAGCTCGCGGGCTGCGAGGCGGGCCCGATGGCGGAGGCCGCCCGGATCGCGGAGGCCGGGGGCGCCGACGTGATCGACGTGAACATGGGCTGCCCGGCCAAGATCGTGACGGGGATCGCCTCGGGCTCGGCCCTGATGCGCGACCTCGACCACGCCGAGCGCCTGCTCGCCGCGGTCCGGGGCGCGGTGTCGGTCCCGGTGACGGTGAAGATGCGCCTCGGCTGGGACGACGCGAGCCGCAACGCCGTGGATCTCGCCGCCCGGGCCGAGCGGCTGGGCCTGAACGCCGTGACGGTCCACGGGCGCACCCGGCAGCAATTCTACAAAGGCAGCGCCGACTGGTCGGCGATCGGGGCCGTCGTCGCGGCGGTGTCGATCCCGGTGATCGCCAACGGCGACGTGACCGACCTCGCCAGCGCCCGCGCCTGCCTGGACGCCTCCGGCGCCGCGGGCGTCATGATCGGCCGTGCGGCGACCGGCCGCCCCTGGCTGGTCGGCCAAGTCGCCGCGGCGCTCGCGGGCCGGCCGGCCGCGGAACCGTCCCGGGCCGCGCAGGCCGTCCTGGCCGCCGAGCATTACGCGGGGCTGCTGTCGCTCTACGGCCGCGACATGGGCGTGCGCCACGCCCGCAAGCACCTCGCCGCCTATGCCGAGACCGGCGGCGCGCTGGGTCCCGCGGAACGCGCGACCCTCCTCACCACCACCGACCCGGAGATCGCGCTCAACCTGCTGGCCCGGGCCTTCGCGGGTGCGGCGAACCCCGTGCAGGAGGCCGCGTGAGCGACGAGCCCCTCCCGCGCGAACCCGGCACCCGGCGCGACACGGCCGCCGAGGCCGTCCTGAACGCGCTGCCGCTGCCGGTCCTGACCATCGGCGCCGACGAGCAGATTCTCCACTGCAACCACGCCGCGGAGGCGTTCTTCGACTACTCGGCGCGCCTGATGCAGCGCCGGCGCCTGCGCGACATCATCCCGTTCGCCTCGCCGATCATCGCGCTCGTGGCCGAGGTCCGCCGCCGCCGCGCCAGCGTCAGCGAGTACCGGGTCGAGCTGACCCAGCCGCGCCTCGGCCTGGAGCGCAGCGTCGACGTGTTCGCGACGCCGCTCGGCGACGACGGCGAGGCCGTGGTGATGATGCTCCAGGAGCGCACCATCGCCGACAAGATGAACCGCCAGCTCACCCATCGCGGCGCGGCGCGCTCGATGGTGGCGCTCGGCGCGATGCTGGCCCACGAGATCAAGAACCCGCTCGCCGGCATCCGCGGCGCGGCGCAGCTCCTCGAGAGCACCGGCGCCGAGGAGGACCGGCTGCTCACCCGCCTGATCTGCGACGAGTCGGACCGGATCGTCCGCATCGTCGAGCGCATGGAGCTGTTCGGCGACGAGCGCCCCTCGGATCGCGGCGCCGTCAACGTCCACGGGGTGCTCGACCAGGTGAAGCGCTCGGCGCAGTCGGGCTTCGCCCGGCACATCCGGTTCATCGAGACCTACGACCCGTCGCTGCCGCCGGTGCTCGGCAACCGCGACCAGCTGATCCAGGTGATCCTGAACCTCGTGAAGAACGCCGCCGAGGCGATCGGCCCGGACGCGGTCGAGGGCGAGATCACCCTGTCGACCGCCTTCCGCACCGGCCTGCGCCTGCAGGTTCCGGGCTCCCGCGAGCGGGTCAGCCTGCCGATCGAGGTGGCGGTGCGCGACAACGGCCCGGGCATCTCGGCCGACCTGCTGCCCGACCTGTTCGACCCGTTCGTCACCACCAAGGCGCAGGGTTCCGGCCTGGGTCTTGCTTTGGTGGCCAAGATCGTCGGCGATCACGGCGGGATCGTCGAGTGCGATCCCGCCCCGCGCCGCACGGCGTTCCGCATCCTTCTGCCGATGTCGAGTGCCCGGGACGGGCGCGAATCGGCGGTCGATCCGTGATGTCGATCCCCGAATCCGGCCCCCCGTCGGAGGTCTGAGTAGAGAGTCATGCCGAACGGCCACATCATCGTCGCCGACGACGACGCCGCCATCCGCACCGTGCTGAACCAAGCGCTGTCCCGGGCGGGCTACGAGGTCCGCTCGACGGGCAACTGCGCCACCCTCTGGCGCTGGGTCGCGCAGGGGGAGGGCGACCTCGTCATCACCGACGTGGTCATGCCCGACGAGAACGTGTTCGACCTGCTGCCGCGCATCAAGCGGGTGCGGCCGGAACTGCCGATCATCGTGATGAGCGCGCAGAACACCTTCATGACGGCGATCCGCGCCTCGGAGCGCGGCGCCTACGAGTACCTGCCCAAGCCCTTCGACCTGAAGGAGCTGATCGCCATCGTCGGCCGGGCGCTCTCGCGCCCCCGCGGCGCGGCGCCGGCCGGGGCGCCCCCCGAGAACGAGGACATCCCGCTGGTCGGCCGCTCGCCGGCCATGCAGGAGATCTACCGGGCGCTCGCCCGGCTGATGCCGACCGACCTCACCGTGATGATCACCGGCGAGTCGGGCACCGGCAAGGAGCTGGTCGCCCGCGCGCTGCACGATTACGGCCGCCGCCGCACCGGCCCGTTCGTGCCGGTCAACATGGCGGCGATCCCGCGCGACCTGATCGAGTCCGAGCTGTTCGGCCACGAGAAGGGCGCGTTCACGGGCGCGCTCCAGCGCTCCGCCGGCCGGTTCGAGCAGGCCGAGGGCGGCACGCTGTTCCTCGACGAGATCGGCGACATGCCCATGGAGGCGCAGACCCGGCTGCTGCGCGTGCTCCAGCAGGGCGAGTACACGACGGTGGGCGGGCGCGTCCCGATCCGCACCAACGTCCGGATCATCGCGGCCACCAACAAGGACCTGCGGGTCTCGATCCAGCAGGGCATCTTCCGCGAGGACCTGTTCTTCCGCCTCAACGTCGTGCCGCTGCGGCTGCCGGCCCTGCGCGAGCGCTCCGAGGACGTGCCGGACCTCGTCCGCCACTTCTTCGTGCTGGTCGAGCGCGAGGGCCTGACCCGGAAGACCCTGGACGGCGACGCCATGGAGCGGCTGAAGCGCTACCGCTGGCCCGGCAACGTCCGCGAGCTCGAGAACCTCGTCCGGCGGCTCGCCGCCCTCTACCCGCAGGAGACGATCACCGGCCCGGTGATCGAGGCCGAGCTCGACACGCTGCCGCTGGCGACACCCGCGGCGCCGGCCGCCAACGGCGCCGCCCGCAAGGCCAACGGCGAGTCGGAGACCCTGTCCAGCGCGGTGGAGCGCCACCTCTCGGACTACTTCTCCGGCTATCGCGACACGCTGCCGCCCCCCGGGCTGTATCACCGGATCCTGCGGGAGATCGAAGGCCCGCTGATCGGCGCGGCGCTCGCCGCCACCCGCGGCAACCAGATTCGGGCCGCGGAGCTGCTCGGCGTCAACCGCAACACCCTGCGCAAGAAGGTCCGCGACCTCGACCTGCAGGTCTTCCGGACGGCGCGGTAGGGCGATCCCCGGCCGATCCCAACACATCCCAGGTCCCGAGGTGCGCGCGGCGCGCCCCGGGATCACGCGGAGGGTGGGATGAGCGCGCTCCGGCCCGCTCTCAGCGGCCCGGCAGGATCGGGTCGCCGCGCATCAGCGCGTGCAGCCGCTCCGTGTCGAACCCGTTGGGGATGCTGGGCACGGCCGGCTTCGGCGCCGGTGCGGCCTTCGCCGTAAGCGGGATCGACCCCGTCGCCGACGGCTCGGCCTGGGCGGCACGGACCACCGGCGCCGGCGCCAGATGGGCGAGCCGGTCGGCGCTGACGAGGGCGACGGTCGCCGTCGAGACGAGGACGAGGACGGCGCCGAGGAGGGAACGCAGGATACGCAAGCGACCACCCGGGACGCGACTTGAGACGGCAACAGATTTACGGCGCGGCCGTTAACGAAGCCCCACTCCAAGTCTTCGGGAGGCGATATTGACCAACGTCCAGGCCACCGCGAGCGACAGCCCGTTCATCCAGGGCCGCAACGCGCGCCTCTACGGGAAGCCCGTGAGCGAATGCCCCTATCCGGAGGGCTCCCAGGAGCGCGCCGCGTGGATGGAGGCCTACGAGGAGGCCGCGGTCTCGGATCCGCCCGAGAAGCCGTGACGGCGGAAAACGCGGCGGCCCGGCACTGCGAGCCCGCGCGTCCGGCTTGACCTCGCCGGGCGCGGCGCGCTTCGTGCGGTGCACCGCAACGCGATCTCCGAGCCTCGATGTCCCTGAAGCCCTCGCCCGACGCCACGCAGACCTTCGCGCCCGCGACGCGCCTCGTCCACGCGGGCCGCGACCCGGGCGAGCAGCACGGCTTCGTGAACACGCCGATCTACCGCGGCTCCACGGTCCTCTACCCGACCTACGACGCGATCAAGAACCGGCGCGGGCGCTACAATTACGGCACCTCGGCGACGCCCACCATGGACGCGCTGACGGGGGCCTGGACGGAACTCGCCGGCGCCGCCGGCACCGTCGTGACGCCCTCGGGCCTCGCGGCGCTCACCGTGGCGCTGATGGCCGCGGTGTCGGCGGGCGACCACCTCCTCGTCACCGATTCCGCCTACCGGCCGACCCGCCAGTTCTGCGACGGCGTGCTGGCGCGCTACGGCGTCGAGATCACCTACTACGACCCGGTCATCGGCGCCGGCATCGCGGAACTGATGCGCCCGAACACCCGGGCCGTGCTGGTCGAGGCGCCCGGATCTCAGAGCTTCGAGATGCAGGACATCCCGGCCATCGCCGAGGTGGCGCACGCCCACGATGCCTGCGTGATCATGGACAACACCTGGGCGACGCCGCTGCTGTTCCCGCCGCACGCGCGCGGGGTCGACATCGCCGTGGAGGCCGGCACCAAGTACCTGAGCGGCGGCTCGGACCTGCTGATCGGCCTGACCTCCGCCAACGCGCGCTACTACCCGGCCGTGCGCCGCACCTTCGACCATTTCGCCATGTGCGCCGGCGCCGAGGACATCTTCCTGGCGCTGCGCGGCCTGCGGACGATGAACCTGCGGCTGCGCGAGCACGGCCGCGCCGGCCTTGAGATGGCCCGGTGGTTCCAGGCGCGCCCCGAGGTGCTGCGGGTGCTCCATCCCGGCCTGCCGGAGGATCCGGGCCACGCGATCTGGAAGCGCGACTTCGCGGGCGCCTCCGGTCTGTTCGGGGTGATCCTCAAGCCGGTGCCCGAGGCGGCGGTGGCGGCCATGCTCGACGGGCTGCAGCTCTTCGGGATGGGCTTCTCCTGGGGCGGCTTCGAGAGCCTCGTGATCCCCTTCGACTGCGCGGGCTACCGGACCGCGACCCGGTGGGCGCCCGGCGGACCGGCGCTCCGCTTCCACATCGGCCTCGAGGACACCGCCGACCTCAAGGCCGACCTCGACGCCGGCTTCGCGCGCCTCCGGGCGGCGTCGTAGGGCGGTCCCGTCCCCGACGGGCGGGGACCGGCGAACCTCAGGGCCGGGACGCGCGGCGGGAGCGGCGCCACATCCGCGCATCGTGATGTGCGTGCGCGCCGTCGCGACCGGCGACGGCACCACCGTATTTGACCTCGCGCCGCGTTCCTGATTGACCGGCCCGGCATGACCACGAGCCTCTCCGCCGGCGGCGCGCCGCGCCTTGCCCCCGTCGACCGGATCGGCCGCGGGCTCGACGCGCTGAGCCTCACCCATGCCAGGGCCGCCGCCGCCCTGCTGGCGCTGTGCCTGCTCCTGTTCCTGCCGGGCCAGATCTCGCTGCAGCCGATGGACCGCGACGAGCCCCGCTTCGCCCAGGCCTCGAAGCAGATGCTGGAGAGCGGCGACCTCGTGGATATCCGCTTCCAGGGCGAGGCGCGGCACAAGAAGCCGGTGGGGATCTACTGGGCGCAGGCCGCCGCCGTGGCGGCCGGCGAGGCGCTGGGCGTGCCCGGCGCCCGCACCCAGATCGCCCTGTACCGCATCCCGTCGCTGATCGGCGCCGTCGCCTCGGTCCTGCTCGCCTACTGGGGGGCGCTCGCCTTCCTGCCCCGACGGTCGGCGCTGCTCGCCGCCGCCCTCTACGGCGCCTGCCTGATGCTCTCGGCCGAGGCCCACCTCGCTAAGACCGACGCGCTGCTCGCCGCCTGCGCCACCGCGAGCCTCGCCGCGCTCGCCCGCGCGTGGCTGGCGCCGCGGGACGGCAGGCCGGTCTCGGGGCCGACCTTCGCGGCGTTCTGGCTCGGCATGGCGGTCGGGATCCTGGTGAAGGGGCCGATGGTGCCGCTCTTCGTCGCGCTGCCGGCGCTCGGCCTGTCGCTCGTCGCGCGGTCCGGCCGCTGGCTGCTGCCCCTGCGGCCGTGGCCGGGCCTCGCCCTGACGCTCCTGCTGGTGGCGCCCTGGTTCGCGGCGATCGCCTGGAAGAGCGGCGGCGCGTTCTACGCCGAGGCGGTCGGGCACGACATGCTCGGCAAGGTCGGCGGGGTGGCCGAGCGGCACTGGGGACCGCCCGGGGCCTACGCGCTCGTGTTCTTCGCGACCTTCTGGCCCGGGGCGGCCTTCGCCGCCATGAGCCTGCCCTTCGCGTGGCGGGCGCGGCGGGAGCCCGCCGTGATCTTCCTGATCGCCGCGGTGCTGCCGGCCTGGCTGATCTTCGAGGCGGTGCCGACCAAGCTGCCCCACTACGTGCTGCCGCTGATGCCCTGGCTCGCGATCCTGACCGTGCTGGCGCTGAACCGGGGTGCGCTGGACCCGCGCCTGCGGGGCGCCCGCCTGACGGCCCTGCTGCTGCCGGCGATCCCGGTCGCCCTGACCCTCGGCCTCTGCCTCGCCGGCTGGCGCCTGGACGCCCACACGATCCCGTGGCCGGCCCTCCCGCTGCTCGCCGCTGCCTGCGCGGTCGCATTCCTGGCCTGGCTCGCCTTCGCGCACGGGTCGGCCGAGCGCGCGCTCGTCCTCGGCGTGCTGGCCTCCGCCCTGCTCGGGCCCGCGGTGCTCGGCTTGGCGCAGCGCTCGCTGCCGGCCCTGAAGGTCTCGCCGCGGCTCGCGGCCCTGCGCGAGCGGATGCCCTGCCCGAACCCGCTCGTGGCGAGCCTCGGCTACCGCGAGCCGAGCCTCGTCTTCCTCGTCGGCACCGGCCTCGCCCTGCCGCCCGACGGGGCCGCCGCCCGGTCCTTCCTCGAGGGCGGCGGCTGCCGCCTGCTCTTCGTGGAGTCCCGGGACCGCGACGATTTCAACGCGGCCTGGCCGGTGGGACGCGGCGCGCCCGCGCCCCTGGCGGAGGTCGAGGGCTTCAACCTCAACACCGGCCGCCGGGTCTTCGTGACGGCCTACGCGGTGGCGCCGTGAGCGGATCCCCCCATCTCAGCGTCGTCGTTCCGGTCAAGAACGAGGCCGGCAACATCGCGCCCCTGGTGGCCGAGATCGAGGCCGCCTGCGCGGGCCTCGCCTTCGAGCTGATCTACGTGGATGACGGCTCCACCGACGGCACGCCGGCGGCCCTGGCGGCGGCCCGGGCGGGGCGCCCCTGGCTGCGGGTGCTGCGCCACGCGCGGAGCGGCGGCCAGTCGGCGGCGGTGCGCAGCGGCGTCCTGGCGGCCCGCGGCGGGATCGTCGCGACCCTCGACGGCGACGGCCAGAACGATCCGGCCTTCATCCCCGCGCTGCTCGAGGCCCTTGAGGCGGCGGGACCGGGGGCCGGTCTCGCCCAGGGCCAGCGGCGCGGCCGCAAGGACGGCCGCTTCAAGATGCTCCAGTCCCGGATCGCCAACGGCGTGCGCGGCCGGATCCTCAACGATTCCACCCGCGACACCGGCTGCGGCCTGAAGGTCTTCCGCCGCGCCGTGTATCTCAGGCTGCCGTATTTCGACGCCCTGCACCGGTTCATGCCGGCCCTGGTCGCCCGCGAGGGCTTCTCCGTCGTCCACCGCGACGTGGTCGACCGGCCGCGGCTGACGGGGGTGTCCAATTACGGCCTGTTCGACCGCCTCTGGGTCGGGCTCCTCGACCTCGCCGGCGTCTGGTGGCTGATCCGGCGCAAGCGCGCGGACCCGCGGCCCGAGGAGATCGCCGGCCCGGCCGGCGCGCCGGCGGAGCCGCCGGCCGGCCAACCCGCGGACCAGGACGTCGGATGCTGATCCAGCTCGCCCACGATCTGCCGGCCTATTTCTACGACGTGTTCGTCACCCGGCTCGACTTCTGGCTGGTGTTCGGAATCGTCGCCCAGGTGGTGTTCGGATCGCGCTTCATCCTGCAGTGGATCGCGAGCGAGCGGGCCGGGCGGAGCGTGATGCCGCTGTCGTTCTGGTTCCTGTCGATCCTCGGCGGGATGATGACGCTGGTCTACGGGTTCGTGCGCCGCGAGCCGGTGATCATCATCGGCCAGAGCCTCTCCACCGGCATCTACCTGCGCAACCTCGCGCTGATCTTCCGCGAGCGGCGGAGGAAGCGGGGCGCCGCATGACACGGACGCCGCTGCCCGCCTTCTACGACGACCTCGACGCCACCTTCGCGGAACTCTGGCGGCTGCTGGCGGACGGGGCCGCCCATGGCCGTGGCGGCGTCCACCTGCCGACCCTGGCGACGCTCGGGGCCGATGGCGGGCCGCGGCTGCGCACCGTGGTCCTGCGCGCCGCCGACCCGGGAGAGGGAACGCTCCGGTTCCACTGCGACCGCCGCTCCGACAAGGCCGCCGAGATCCTGGCCGCCCCCGCCTGCGCCCTCGCCGCCTACGACGCGGCCGCGAAGATCCAGATCCGCGTCGAGGGCCGCGCCGCGCTGCACACCGACGACGCTCTGGCCGAGGCGGCCTGGACCGGGTCCCGGGCGATGAGCCGGGTCTGCTACGGGGCCGAGCCCGGCCCCGGCACGTCGCTTCCGGCGGGGGACGCCTACAGCCTGCCGGACGAGACCGCGGCCGCGACGCTCGGCCGGCCGCACTTCGCCGCCGTTCTGGTTCGGGCCGAGCGGCTGGATTTCCTCTATCTCGACCGCCGCGGACACCGCCGGGCCGCCTGGCATCGGCTGGCCGGCGGGTGGTCCGGTGGCTGGATCGCGCCGTAGCCGGAGCGCCGTCCGCGAGCCGGGCCGCCCGGGGTCGGCTCGCCGGTCCAGATGGCAGCCCTGCACCGCCCGGCCTGTCGCGATCGGGCCGTCCGGGCTAAAGCCCGCGGACCCGGCCGCCCATCCGGGTCGACCGGGAGGACTCCGTGGGCCTCGTCTACGCGCTCGCCGCCTATCTGAGCTGGGGCCTCGTGGTCCCGGTGCATTTCCGGATGCTCGGGGCCTACACGCCGTACCACATCCTGTCGGAGCGGATCGTCTGGTCGAGCGTGTTCGCCGGCGCGCTGGCGCTGATCCTCGCGGCCCGCCACCGCCTCAACCTGCCGCTGCCGCTCCGGAAGCGCCACGCGCTGCTGGTGCTCTCGGCGGCGATGATCGGCGTGAACTGGCTGCTCTACCTCTACGCCGTCAGCGGCGGGCACCTGCTCGACGCGAGCCTCGGCTACTACATCAATCCCCTCGTGAGCGTGGCGTTTGGCCGGGTGGTGCTGGGCGAGCGCCTGCGGCCGGCGCAGGCCGTCGCGATCGGTATCGCCGCGACGGGCGTCGCCGTCGCGGTGGTGTGGGCCGGGGAACTGCCGCTGATGTCACTGTCGCTGGCGGTGAGCTTCGCCCTCTACGGGCTCGCCCGGAAGATCGTCGGCGTCGACGCGCTGGTCGGGTTCCTGGCCGAGACCCTGCTGCTGCTGCCGGCGGCGATCGTCTGGCTCGTCCTGTCGCCCGAGCCGTTCCTGCCGGCCGCGCCGGGGGACCGTGCCCTGCTGATGCTCACGGGGCTGACCACCGCGCTGCCGCTGATCTGGTTCGCCGCCGCGGCGGTGCGCCTGCGGCTCACGACCCTGGGCCTCCTGCAGTACGTGGCGCCGACCTGCCTGCTCGTTCTGAGCGTCCTCGTCTACGGCGAGCGCGTCGAGCCGCATCGGGCGCTGATGCTCGCGCTGATCTGGGTGGCGCTCGCGCTCTACACGATCGACGCCCTGCGGTTTCGCCGGCCGCCGGCCCCCGCGGCCCCGCGGTCGGATCCGGACGCGATGCGTGTATAAGGAATACTGGTTCAAGCCGCCGCGGGGCGGGTGACGGGACAGCGTCGGGTCGATGAGCGAGACTGAGAGCGGCCCAGGGTCCGTCACGGATGCCGATTACCGCAACCTCGCCGAGACGCTGCCGCAGCTCGCCTGGATCGCCGAGGCCGACGGCACCATCGTCTGGTACAATCAGCGCTGGTACGACTACACGGGCACCTCCCTCGACGAGATGCGGGGCTGGGGCTGGCGCACGGTCCACCACCCGGACCACGTCGCGTCGGTGACCGAGCGCTACCGCGCCGCGATCACGCTGGGCCGGTCCTGGGAAGACACGTTCCCGCTGCGCGGCCGCGACGGAAGCTACCGCTGGTTCCTGTCGAAGGCGCTGCCCTACCGGGACGAATCCGGGCGGATCCTGCGCTGGTACGGGACCAACACCGACATCACCGTCCGCCGCGCGGTCGAGGAGCGCCTGCGCCATTCCGAGCAGCGCTTCCGGGCGCTGGTGGACGCCTCGGCGGCTGTGATCTGGAACACGGATGCGGCGGGCGAGCTGATGCCGCCGCAGGTCCGGTGGAGCACCTATACCGGCCAGACCGAGGAGGCCTACCAGGGCTGGGGCTGGCTGGACGCCGTCCATCCCGACGACCGGGGTCACGCGGCCGATGCCTGGGCCGCCTGCGTGGAGGCGCGCGCGACCTACGAGGTCGAGTACAGGCTGCGCCGGCACGACGGGGCTTGGCGCGCCATGGAGGTGCGCGGCGTGCCGGTTCTCGCCGAGGACGGCTCCCTGCGGGAATGGGTCGGTACCTGCGTCGACGTCACCGAGCGCAAGGAGGCCGAGGAGGCGGTGGAGCGCGCCCGACAGGCCGCCGAGGCGGCCAACCGGGCCAAGAGCCAGTTCATCGCCAACATGAGCCACGAGCTGCGCACCCCGCTCTCGGCGGTGATCGGCTACTCCGAGATGCTCGGCGAGGAGCTGGAGGATATCGGCCAGGCCGCCCTGCTGCCGGACCTGCGCAAGATCGAGGCGGCCGCCCGTCACCTGCTGTCGCTGATCAACGACGTCCTCGACATCTCGAAGATCGAGGCCGGCCGCATGACCGCCTCGGCCGAGACCTTCACGGTGGCCGACCTGCTCCGGGACGTCACCGACTCCACCGGCTCCCTGGTCGAGAAGAAGGGCAACCGCTTCGTCCTCGACGCCGGCGCGGCGGGCGAGGCCGGCCTGGGCTCCATGCACCAGGACCAGACCAAGATCCGCCAGTGCCTGCTGAACCTGATCGGCAACGCCGCGAAGTTCACCGAGCGGGGGACGATCACCCTGACGGTGCGGCGGCACCGCGAGGCTGGGGCCGACTGGCTGTCCTTCGCGGTCGCCGACACCGGCATCGGCCTGACCGAGGCCCAGATCGACCGCCTGTTCGAGCGCTTCGTCCAGGCCGACGATTCGACCACCCGGCAGTTCGGGGGGACGGGCCTCGGGCTCGCCATCACCCGCGCGTTCTGCCGGACGATGGGCGGCGATATCGGCGTCGCCAGCACCCCGGGCGCGGGCGCGATCTTCACGATCCGCCTGCCCGCGACCCTGCGCCCGGAGGACGCGCCGCCGACCGAGGCCGAGGCGCACACGCCGGTGGAGCCGCACGAGGAGCACGAGACGGTGCTGCTGGTCGACGACGACCCGGCCGCCCGCGAGCTGCTCCAGCGCTTTTTGGAGCGCGAGGGCTTCCACGTCCGCAGCGCCAACGACGGCCGCGCCGGCCTGACGCTCGCCAGGGCCCTGAAGCCGCGGGCGATCCTGCTCGACGTCGAGATGCCGCGCATGGACGGCTGGGCGGTCCTGCACGCGGTCCGCAACGACCCCGACCTCGCCGGGACGCCGGTGATCATGACCTCGGTGGTGGCCGAGCAGGGGCTCGGCCAGGCGCTCGGCGCCACCGACTACTTCGTCAAGCCGATCGACTGGGACCGGCTCAAGGGCCTGATGGAGCGCTACCGGCCCGCGGCGCCGAACGAGGCGCGGGTCCTCGTAGTCGACGACGACGCGGATGCCCGGGAGCGCCTGCGCCGCTCGCTCGGCCGCGAGGGCTGGACCGTCGACGAGGCGGAGAACGGCCGGATCGCCCTGGAGCGGGTCAGCCAGGCGCGGCCGAGCCTGATCCTGCTCGACCTGATGATGCCCGAGATGGACGGGTTCGGCTTCCTGCGGGCGCTGCGGTCACGGCCCGACGGCGACGTGCCCGTGGTGGTGCTCACCGCCAAGGAGGTCACGGCGGCCGAGAAGGAGAGCCTGAACCGGCAGGCCGACCGGGTGATCGCCAAGGGCTCCATGAGCCTCGCGGAGATCGGCCGGCAACTGCGCGTCCTCTACGCGCGTTCGGCGACCGAGCCGGTGCCGGGGCAGCTCCAGGGATTGCTGGATCGGCTGGCCGAGAAGGACGCGGGAGAACCACGATGAGCGCGGACGGGATCGATCCGGAGAAGGCGGTGGCCATCCGGCTGCGGGCGCGGCTCGCGGTGGTGGAGCGGGCGGCGTGGTTCGGCTTCGTCCACGCGATGAAGACCCGGCCGGTCGAGACCGAGGCCTACATCGCCTCGGAGCGGGCGCGCTGCACGGACGGGTTCGGCAGCGGCGCCTGGGCCAAGGACCTCACCGACGCCGAGCGGACGATGCTCGCCGAGGAGGTCGACAGCGGGCTGGCGCAGCTGCTGGAGGATGCCCGCGCCGAGCTGTGAGGCTCGGCCGGCGGCGCGGAGCTGGTCCGCGCGTCCCGATGGCAACGAAAGACGATCTCCCGCTTTGACGGCGTGACGTCGACGGGACGACGTCGCCGAGGCGCCCATGCTGTACGAACTCGCGACCCTCTCGTGCCCGCTGCTCGCGGTGGGTCAGGTCTCGGCCGGCGTCGAGGCCTGGCTGGACGATCCCGACGCCAAGGGCGAGCTGGTCGGCTGCTGGCGCACCGAGATCGGGACGCTGGGGCGCCTGATCGTGCTGCGCGGCTTCGCGGCGCCCGAGGACATGACCGCCGAGCGCCGGCGCGCCCTGCTCAGCGCCAACCCGTTCAACGCCGGGCACGTGATCACCGCGCTGGAGATGGACAGCTACGCCCCGTTCCCCTTCCTGCCGCCGATCCGGACGGGCGACCGGGGCGGGGTGTACGAGATCCGGACCTATCGCCAGAAGCCGGGGGGCCTGCCGCCGACCCTCGCGGCCTGGGAGGCCGCGATCGAGCCGGCACGCGCCTACACGCAGCACCTCGTCGTCAACATGTACGCCCTCGACGGCGCGCCGCGCATCACGCACATCTGGGGTTTCCCGAGCCTCGAGGAGCGGGCCGCGCTGCGGTCCCGCGCCTACGAGGCGGGAATCTGGCCGCCGAAGGGCGGCCCGGACCAGATCGCCGAGGCGACCGCGACGATCGCGCTCCCCCAGGGGCGCTCGCCCCTGCGCTGACCGCCATCCCTCGAGAGCCGCAACCCGCGCTGGCGCCACCCCAGGGGGCGGCGCCAGCGCCGTCACTCAGCGGCGGCAGACGCCCCGCGGGCCGCGATAGAGGCCGGGCGGGCAGCCGCGGGGAGCGCCGGTGACGGCGCGGCGGATCGCACCGCGCGGGCCGCGATTCAGGCGGCAGCCGCCGTAGGCCCCGCGATGGGCGCCGAACCCGCAGCCGCCGCGGACGAGGGTGACGGCGGCGTCGCCGCCGGTCAGCGGTGCCACGGGCATCGCCTGGGCTCCGCCGGCGAACAGGGCGACGGACGCGGCGACGATCAGGCCGGTCATTCTCATGAGATTCTCTCCCGCTAAGCACAGGGCGCGGCCCGGTGCGATCCGGGCCGCGTCGCGGCCTCCGGCCGCGGCCAGTAACCCCGGGCCTGCGGCATCGTTCCGCGCGCGGGCGGGGCCGCCGATCAGGCGCCGAACAGGTCGCGCCAGGCCGGTGGAAGCCCTGTACCGGCCAGGGGCAATGACGGCGCGTGTCCGGGCAGGCTCGTCGCCGAGAACACGCCGCGGGCCACCGCCCGGGCCAGGACGCGCGCGGCGACGTCGCCGAGGCGGGCGAGGTCGACCACCGGTTCGGCGAGGGGCACGGCGCCGGTCGCCGCGGCGAAGACTAGGTCGCCGTCGAGGGGCGTGTGCGCCGGCACGAGCGCGCGGGCGAGGCCGTCCTGCGCGGCTACCGCGAGGCGCCGGCACTGCGCCTTGGTCAGCGCCGCGTCGGTCGCCACCACGGCCAGCGTCGTGGCGGCGCCCGGCAGCGCCCGGGCCGGGAAGGCGAGTGCCTCCGGCGGCACCCGGACCGGCGCGCCGAGACCACCGAACTCGTCGCCCTCTTCGAAGGGCGCCGCCCAGAAATGCGGCCCGGCGCCGATCGTCGCGTTGCCGAAGGCGTTCACGGCCGCGAGCGCCCCGACGCGGAAGCCCGTTCCCGGCACCTGCGCCGAGGCGGATCCGATCCCGCCCTTCAGTCGCCCGGTGCGCGCGCCCGTCCCGGCCCCGACCGAGCCCAGGGCGAAATCCTCCGCCGCGGCCGCGGCGGCCTCGAAGCCCAGCTCGCGATAGGGCGGATAGCGGCCCCAGGCCTTGTCCCCGCCGTTGGGGAGATCGAACAGGACCGCCCCGGGGACGATCGGCACCCGCATGGCGCCGACCGGGAAGCCGCGCCCGGCTTCGGCGAGCCACGCCGCCACGCCCGCCCCCGCGTCGAGGCCGAAGGCCGAGCCCCCGGAGAGCACGAAGGCGTCGACCCGCTCCACGGTGCGCTCGGGGTCGAGCAGGTCGGTCTCGCGGGTGCCCGGCCCGCCGCCGCGCACGTCGACCGCGGCGATGGCCGGCTCATCGAACACGATCGCGGTGACGCCGCTGGCGAGCCGCAGGTCGGTGGCGTGGCCGACCCGCAGGCCGGGAATGTCGGTGATGCGATTCTGCAGCATGGATCGAGCTTGCCACGCCGTGCGAGCGCCGCAAATCCGGCCGGGGCCGTTGACCGCCGGCCGGGATTTCCCAGTTGGCAGACGGCACAGCGCGTCGAGGAGCACGGCATGGACGTCGGATTCATCGGGATGGGGCGGATGGGTCGCGCCATGGCGGCCAATCTCGCCCGGGCCGGCCACACGGTGCGCGCCTGGAACCGCTCGCCGGAGGCCGCGCGCGGCATCGACGGCGTCACCCCCGTGGCGAGCGCCGCCGAGGCGTTCGCCGGGGACGCCGTGATCACCATGCTGGCCGACGACGCGGCACTCGAGGCCGTGATCGTGGCCGGCGGCCTCCTCGACCGGCCGGAGCGCCCCGGCCTGCATATCGGGATGAGCACGGTCTCGGTGGCCCTGGCGAAGCAGCTCGCCGCCGTCCACGCGCGGGCCGGCGTCCCCTACGTCTCGGCCCCGGTCTTCGGGCGGCCGGACGTGGCGGAGGCCGGGAAGCTCAACATCGTTGCGGCGGGAGAGGGAGCCCTCATCGACCGCGCCGGCCCACTCCTCGACGCGATGGGCGCCAGGACCTGGCGCTTCGGCGACGACCCGACGCGGGCGAACGCCGTCAAGCTCGCCGGCAACTTCATGCTGATCTCGGCGATCGAGGCCATGGCCGAGGCCTGCGCCCTGACGGAGGGCCACGGCGTCCCGGGCGCCGAGTTCCTCGACCTGATGACCAACACGCTGTTCGCCTCGCCGGTCTACAAGGGCTACGGCGCCTCGATCGCACAGAACCGCTACGAGCCGCCGGGCTTCATCCTCAGGCTCGGGGCCAAGGACGTGCGGCTCGCCCTGCAGGCGGCCGAGGGCGCCGGGGTGCCGATGCCCTTCGCCAGCGTGCTGCGGGACGGTCTCATCGAGGCGATCAGCCACGGCGACGGCGAGAAGGATCTGGCGGCGCTCGCCCGCGTCTCCGCCCGGCGCGCAGGGCAGGGTTGAAATCTGCGGCAATGGCTCGCCTTTCTGGCGAACCTTAACCCGTCATTTCAACCTCACGACAGAGTGTCCGGCCGGCTATAGGCACGGATACCAATAGATGCGCACACATTCCTATTCGCTGCGCAGGATGACTCTGTCGACGAAAGTCATCCTGCTGGCGATGCTCGCCGTGACACTCACCGCCGGCGCCATCTGGATTACGGTCTCGCGACAAACTTGGTCGCAGATGGAGGTGCGCCAGCGCACCAACGGCGAGCGCAACCTGAGAACTCTGGCGCTCGTCCTGGCGGCGCGGGTCGAGGGCGCGGCGGCGGATCTCGACGGCGCGCGCGTCGCCCGGGTGTCGACGCCGAGCCTGTCGGGCTTCGCCGATGCCCGCGTCGTGGACGACGCCGTCGCCTACTCGGGCGGCCTGGCGACGGTGTTCAGCTACGAGCCCGCCTCCGACAGCTTCGTACGGCGCCAGACCACCGTGCGCCGGGAGGACGGGACCCGCGCGGTCGGCACGGCGCTCGCCGCCGACAGCCCGGCCCAGGCCGCGATCCGCGCCGGGCGAACCTACGAGGGGCCGGCGACCCTGTTCGGGCGGCGCTACCACACGGTGTACCAGCCGACGGTCGACGCCGCCGGCAAGGTGAACGGCATCCTGTTCGTCGGCCTGCCGATCGAGATGTACTTCGACGCCCACGCCCAGACGATGACGAGCCTCAGCGTCGCCGCCCTGATCATCGCGGTGCTGGCCTGCGCCCTCGTGGGGCTGGCGGCGGCGCGACTGTTCCGGCCCTTCGCGACGATCGCCGCGCGGATCGAGGCCCTCGCGGCCGGCGACCTGGACTCGGCGATCCCCCACGCGGCGCGCGGCGACGAGATCGGCACGGTGGCGCGCGCCCTCGAAGTGCTGCGCGTCTCCGGCCTGCGGACCCGGGAACTCGAGAGCCTGCAGAGCGCGGGCGCGGCCGACGAGACGCGGCGGCGGGCCGCGCTCGACCGCGCCATCGAGGCGTTCCGGGGCCAGATCGTCCGCTTGAAGGACGCGCTGACCGCCAGCACCGGCGCGATGCGCGCCCGGGCCGGCGAGATGGCGGCCAGCTCCGCCGAGGCGGAGGCCGCCGTCGCCGAGACCGAGCGCGGCTCGCACGAGACCTCCGCCAGCGTCCAGACCGTCGCGAGCGCCGCCGAGGAGCTCTCCGCCTCCATCGCGGAGATCGGGACCCAGCTCGACCAGGCCGAGGCCCTGGTGGCCACGGCCGCCGCGGAGTCGGACGCCATGAACGCCGAGATCGGCGAGCTCGCCGAGGCCGCGGGGCGCATCGGCGCGGTGGTCGGGCTGATCCGCCAGATCGCCGAGCAGACCAACCTGCTGGCGCTCAACGCCACGATCGAGTCCGCCCGGGCGGGCGCCGCCGGCAAGGGCTTCGCCGTGGTGGCCGCGGAGGTGAAGGCGCTGGCGTCGCAGACCGCGCGGGCGACCGAGGAGATCGGCAGCCAGATCGCCGGCGTGCAGGCCTCGACGACGGCGGCCGTGGCGGCCATCGGCCGGATGGGCGAGCGGATGCGGGCGGTCAGCGCCACCACGGGCGGGATCGCGTCGGCGGTCTCGGCCCAGGGCGCGGCCACCGCCGAGATCTCCCGCAACGTCGCCGACACGGCCGGCGCCACCGAGGCCATCGCGGGCGGCCTGACCACGGTCGCCGGCGCCGCGCGGCGCTCGGCCCGCATGGCCGCCACGGTCACCGAGGCGGCTCAGACCGTCGACGCGGTCGCGGCCGACCTCGAGGGCGAGATCGAGCGCTTCCTCGGTCAGGTCGCGGCCTGAGCCCTCAGAGCCCGTAGCGGGCGAAGGCCGCGCGCTCCGCGAACGCGGCCATCGCCCCCTCGGCCAGGTCGATCCCGCCCGGCGCGCCGCCCCGGCGCAGGATGCGGGAGAGCAGGCCGCCGCGCGCCTCGGCGACGAGGCGCAGGTCGACCTTCTCGCCGAAGCGCGCGCGCATCGCGGTGCGCACGTCGCCCAGGGCGTCGACGAGGCCGAGGGGCAGCGCCTGCCGCCCGGTCCAGACCGCGCCGGTGAACAGGTTCTCGGACGTCGACAGGCCCGGGCGCCGGGCCGTGACGAGGCCGGTGAACAGGTCCTGCACGTCGGCCTGGATGCGCTTCAGGCGCTCCACGTCGGCGGGATCCTCCGGGCGGAACGGGTCGAGCATCGACTTCGCCTCGCCCTGCGTGTGCACCCGGCGCTCGACACCGAGCTTCTCCAGGAGGCCGTGGAAGCCGAACCCGGCCGAGACCACGCCGATCGAGCCGATGATCGAGGTCGGATCGGCGACGATCTCGTCGGCCGCGCAGGCGATCATGTAGCCGCCGGAGGCCGCGACATCCTCCACGAAGGCGATCACCGGCACGCCCTTCTCCTCGGCCAGCGCCCGGATGCGGCGGTGGATCAGGTGCGACTGCGCCGGCGAGCCGCCGGGCGAGTTGATCACCAGCGCCACCGCCTTCACCCCCGGCATCCCGAAGGCGCGCTCCAGGCTGCCCGCGACGCCCCCGATCGAGAGCCCCGGCCGGAGCGGCGAGACCGCCCCGATCGTGCCCGACAGCCGGACCACCGCGACCCGCGGGCGTCGGTCCCGGAAGCGGCGCGGGAGGAGGGCGCGGAATGTGTCGGGGAACGCGAACGCCATGGGAGTCTTACGCGGCTCGTCGGGAAGCCGGGCGGGAGACGGCCCGGAAGCGCCTGCTCCGGAAACTGGGCGCTTTCCGGCCCCGCGCAAGGGCGGTGCGCGAGGGTGGTGCGCGAGGGTGGTGCGCGAGGGCGGCGCGTCTGCGCAGTCGGAACGGATCGAACCGTTTGCCGACCTTGGCCGTTTCAGGCGACGGCGCGAGCCTCGTGCCGGCCCGGATCCGCTGGACTCGGACGGGCGCTCACACGGGAGAGAAACGATGCGACCCTGGCCGATCCTGGTCCTCCTCGCCGCGCTGCTCGGCGGGCTGGCGAGTGCGCCCGCGCGCGCGGCGCCCCTGCCGGTCCCCGCGAGCGCCGAGGCCGCCGCGCCCGCCCCCGCGGTGCAGCAGGCCCACTGGCGCCACCGCCGCCACTGGCACCGCCGCCACCACTGGCGCCGCCACTGGCACCACCGCCGCCACTACTGGCACCGTCGCCATCACTGGCACCGGCACCACCATTTCCGCCGGCACTGGCACCGCCACCACGTCTGGCATGGCCGCCCGTACGCCCGTCCGTACGGCCACCGGCACGTCACGTTCTACTGAGCGCAGCCCTGCGCGCCCCGGCCCGATCGGGCCGGGGCGCATCCCTGCCGGGACGCGCGCCGGCAGCCGCGCTGCGACCTTGCGGGCGGCCTCGGAAAACCTTATTTAACCGTCTGATATCACTGCTCTTCCGAGAGGCCGTTCCGGCGCATCGCGCGCCACCCGGGAACGGCCGTGAGCACCGCCCGTCCGGGCTTCAGAACGGATACCGACTTGGCCGAGAACGATCCGACTGGCGCCGCCCCGCCCGCCAGCGACATCCGCCCCGTCTCCATCACCGACGAGATGCGCCGCTCCTACCTCGATTACGCGATGAGCGTGATCGTGAGCCGGGCGCTTCCCGACGCCCGCGACGGTCTCAAGCCGGTGCACCGGCGCATCCTCTACTCCGCCTTCGAATCCGGGCACCTGCCCGAGCGGAAATACGTCAAGTCGGCCCGCATCGTCGGCGACGTGATCGGTCTGTACCACCCGCACGGCGACCAATCGATCTACGACGCCCTCGTGCGGATGGCGCAGGACTTCTCCATGCGCCTCATGCTCATCGACGGGCAGGGCAATTTCGGCTCGGTGGACGGCGATCCGCCGGCCGCCATGCGCTACACCGAATCGCGGCTGGCCAAGCCCGCCACCGCGCTGCTCACCGATATCGACAAGAACACCGTCGATTTCGGACCGAACTACGACGAGTCGCGCGAGGAGCCGACCGTCCTGCCGGCCCGCTTCCCGAACCTGCTGGTCAACGGCGCGGGCGGCATCGCGGTCGGCATGGCGACCAACATCCCGCCGCACAATCTCGGCGAGCTGATCGACGCCTGCGTGGCGCTGATCGACGATCCGGGCCTGACCATCGAGCAGCTCACCGAGATCGTGCCCGGCCCGGACTTCCCGACCGGCGGCATGATCCTCGGCCGCGCCGGCACGCGGCAGGCCTACGCGACGGGCCGCGGCTCGGTGATCATGCGCGCGAAGTCGCATGTCGAGGAGCTGCGCAAGGAGCGCGAGGCGCTGATCTTCACCGAGATCCCCTATCAGGTGAACAAGGCGACGCTCGTCGAGAAGATCGCCGAGCTGGTGAAGGAGAAGCGCGTCGAGGGCATCTCGGACCTGCGCGACGAATCCGACCGGACGGGCATGCGCATCGTCGTCGAGATCAAGCGCGACGCGATGGCCGACGTGGTGCTGAACCAGCTCTACCGGTTCACGCCGCTGCAGAGCTCCTTCGGCTGCAACATGGTGGCGCTGAACGGCGGCCGCCCCGAGCTGATGAACCTGAAGGACCTGCTCCAGGCCTTCGTGGATTTCCGCGAGGAGGTCGTCTCCCGGCGGACCAAGTTCCTCCTCGGCAAGGCCCGCGAGCGCGCCCACGTCTTGTGCGGCCTCGCGATCGCGGTCGCCAACATCGACGAGGTGATCCGCCTGATCCGGACCTCGCCGGACCCGAACACGGCCCGCGAGGCCCTGATGGCCCGCGACTGGCCGGCCCACGACATCGCGCCGCTGATCGCGCTGGTGGACGACCCGCGCCACCGCGTCGCCGAGGACGGGACCTACCGCCTGTCCGAGACCCAGGCCCGCGCCATCCTCGACCTGCGCCTGCAGCGCCTCACGGCGCTCGCCCGCGACGAGGTCGGCGACGAGCTGAAGACGCTCGCCGACGAGATCGCCGACTACCTCGACATCCTGCGCTCGCGCGCCCGCATCCAGGGCATCGTCAAGGGCGAGCTCGCCGAGGTCCGGGACCAGTTCGCGACCCCGCGCCGGACCGAGATCGTCGACTTCGACGGCAGCGTCGAGGACGAGGACCTGATCGCCCGCGAGGACATGGTGGTGACCGTGTCGCACGCCGGCTACGTGAAGCGCGTGCCGCTCTCGACCTACCGAGCCCAGCGCCGCGGCGGCAAGGGCCGCTCCGGCATGGCGACCCGCGACGAGGATTTCGTCACCCGCCTGTTCGTGGCCAACACCCACACGCCGGTGCTGTTCTTCTCCAGCCAGGGCCAGGCCTACAAGGAGAAGGTCTGGCGGCTGCCGATGGCCGCCCCGAACGCCCGCGGCAAGGCGCTGGTGAATATCCTGCAGTTGCAGGACACCTCCGAGCGCATCACCACGATCATGCCGCTGCCCGAGGACGAGGCGTCCTGGGAGACGCTCGACGTGATGTTCGCGACCGCGCGCGGCAACGTCCGGCGCAACAAGCTCTCGGACTTCACCACGGTGAACCGCAACGGCAAGATCGCCATGAAGCTCGACCCGGGCGACCACATCGTCCATGTCGAGATCTGCCGGCCGGACCAGAACGTGCTGCTGACCACCGCTCTGGGTCAGTGCATCCGCTTCCCCGTCGAGGACGTGCGCGTCTTCAAGGGCCGCGACTCGACCGGCGTGCGCGGCATCCTGCTGGCCAAGGACGACCGGGTCATCTCGATGACCATCCTGAACGCCTTCGACGCCAGCGCCGAGGAGCGGGCCGGCTACCTGAAGATGCGCCGCGCCGTGACCGGCGAGGCCGAGGAGAACGGCGACGCGGAGCCCGAGGACGGCGCCGAGGCGGCGGCGATCTCGCTCGACCGCTACAACGAGATGGGCGCGGCCGAGCAGTACGTGCTGACCCTGTCGGAGCGGGGCTTCGGCAAGCGCTCCTCGTCGTTCGAGTATCGGACCTCGGGACGCGGCGGGAAGGGCATCACGGCGATGCGGGTCAATGCCCGCAACGGCAGCCTCGTGGCGTCCTTCCCGGTCGAGGCCTCGGACCAGATCATGCTGGTCACCGACGGCGGCCAGCTGATCCGCGTGCCGGTGGACGACATCCGCATCGTCGGCCGCGCCTCGCAGGGCGTGACGGTGTTCAACACCGCCAAGGACGAGAAGGTCGTCTCGGTGGAGCACATCGAGGGCGAGGACGAGGGCGCCGAGGCCGGTCCCGAGGGCGGCGAGGAGGCCTGAGGCGCCGCCCGGTTCCGTCCGGCGCGAAAATGCTCTAGGTCGGGTCGCGATGACCCGCACCGCCCTCTACGCCGGCTCGTTCGATCCGGTCACGAACGGCCATCTCGACGTGGTCCGCCAGGCCTGCCGGCTGGTGGACCGCCTCGTGATCGCCATCGGCGTCCACCCCGGCAAGGCCCCGCTGTTCTCCGCCGAGGAGCGGGCGGCGCTGCTGAGCGAGACCTGCGGGCCGGTGGCCCAGGCCGAGGGTGCGGCGCTGGAGATCGTCACTTTCAACGATCTCGCCGTCTCGGCCGCCCGGCGCTGCGGCGCCGCGATCTTCATCCGCGGCCTGCGCGACGGCACGGATCTCGACTACGAGATGCAGCTCGCCGGCATGAACGGCGCCATGGCGCCCGAGGTGCAGACCGTGTTCCTGCCCGCCTCGACGCAGGCCCGCCCGATCACCGCGACGCTGGTGCGCCAGATCGCCGGCATGGGGGGCGACGTCTCGCCCTTCGTGCCCGCGGCGGTCGCCGCGCGGCTCCGGCAGCGCTTCGCCGCCCATTCCTGACACCGGCCCGACCCTGGAAGGACTTCGATGAACCGACGCCACGCCCTCCTCGCGCTCGCCCTGACGCTCGGCACCGCTCAGGCGGCCCGGGCCGCCGACGCCAACACGGTCTATCTCCAGACCAAGGACGGGCGGATCACCATCGAGCTGCGGCCCGACATCGCGCCCAAGCACGTCAAGCAGATCAAGACCCTCGTCTCGCAGGGCTTCTACAACGGCCTCAAGTTCCACCGCGTCATCGACGGGTTCATGGCCCAGACCGGCGACCCGAAGGGCAACGGCACCGGCGGCTCCAGCCTGCCGAACATCCCGGCCGAGTTCACGCAGTCGGCCCAGTTCCGCCGCGGCACCGTGGGCATGGCCCGCTCGCAGGATCCGAACTCGGCGAACTCGCAGTTCTTCATCTGCCTCGGCGACGCGCCGTTCCTGAACGGCCAGTACACGATCGTCGGCAACGTCACGGACGGGCTCGACGTCCTCGACAAGATCAAGAAGGCCGCCCCGGGCGCGCCGGGCGGGGCCGTCCAGGATCCCGACAAGATCGTCAGCATGACGCTCGCCGAGAAGGCCAAGTAGCGGCCGCATGCCGGGCCGGCGCGCCGCCTCGATCCTCCTGCTGAGCTTGATCCCGGCGGCCGCCGCGGCCTATGACGGCGCGCCGTTCTACGGCTACGCCGAGGAGCCGGGGGGCGGCTACCCGCTGAGCCTGCCCCAGACCCTGCGCGCCACGGTCCCGGTCCCGGTCGCCCGGATGGCGACCAAGCCCGCCGACACCCTGGCCGAGCTCTACCCGGCGCTCGCCGCCTGCTGGCAGGCACCGGGCGGCCTCGGCCGACCGAGCGGCGGGTCCGACGACATCGAGATCACCCTGCGGCTCGCGCTGCGGCGCGACGGCAGCCTGATCGGGCCGCCCCGCGTCACCTACGCGGCGGGGGTCGCGGGCGATCGGCGGAATACCCTGGTGCGCGGGACCCTCGACGCCCTCGCGCGCTGCACCCCGGTCCACATCACGCCGGGTCTGGGCCGGGCGATCGCGGGGCGGCCGGTGGCGCTCCGCTTCGTCTACCGCCCGCCGGCCTGAGCGCCGGCGAGACCGACACGGGCGCTGGCCGGATCCGGCACGCGCCGATACAGTTCCCCCAACCGGAAGGAAAGACTATGGCCGACAACGAGACCATCGTGCTGGAGACCACCAAGGGCCGCGTCGTGATCGCGCTGCGCCCCGACCTCGCCCCGGGCCACGTCGAGCGCATCAAGACGCTCGCCGCCCAGGGCTTCTACGACGGCGTGCCGTTCCACCGGGTGATCGACGGGTTCATGGCCCAGACCGGCGACCCGACCGGCACCGGCTCGGGCGGCTCCGACCTGCCGGACCTGAAGGCCGAGTTCAACGCCGAGCCGCACGTGCGCGGCACCTGCTCGATGGCGCGGACGAACTTCCCGCACTCGGCGAACTCGCAGTTCTTCATCTGCTTCGACGACGCCCGCTTCCTCGACAAGCAGTACACGGTGTGGGGCAAGGTCGTGGAAGGCATGGACGTGGTCGACACGATCAACAAGGGCGAGCCGCCGCGCTCGCCGGACAAGATCGTGAAGGCGACCGTCGCGGCGGCCTGAGTTCGGATCAAGCCTCACAGCCGAAGCCATCTCTCGATGGCTTCGGCTGTACCGTCTTTGCGAGCGGAGCGAAGCGAGCCAGTAGCGCCGCGTCTTCACGCGTCGCGCTGCCCTGGGTCACTTCGCTTCGCTCGTGATGACGACGGGCCGCATCACCCGCGGTCCAGGGCTTCCGCCGCCGCCAGATCCGCCGGCGAATTGATGTTGAGGAACGGGTCCACCGGCTCGATCGGCCAGGTCGCGACCGCGGCCCCGTGGCGCGCGATGAAGGCGCCGACGCGCCGCTCGCCGCGTTCGAGATAGTCCCGAAGCGCGTCGCTCAGAGCCGTCGGCCAGAGCGCGATCGTGTAGTGCTGCCGCTCCCCTGAGGCCGCGAGCGCGATGCCGGTCTCCGGTCCGGCCGCGCCGAGGCGCGCTACCAGATCCTCCGGCAGGAACGGCGCGTCGCCCGACACGCTCACCACCCGCGCGATACCCCGCGCGCCGGCGTGCTCCAGCCCGGCGAGGATGCCGGCGAGCGGGCCCGGCTGATCCGGCACGGGGTCCGGCAGGACCGGACCTGGAAAGCCGGAGAACCGCGCCGGGTCGCCGTTGGCGCTGAGCGCCAGTCCCGCCCCGCATTGCGGCCCGAGCCGCTCGACCACCCGCTCCAGCAGGGTCCGCCCCCCGAGCCGCAGCAGCGGCTTGTCGCCCCCGCCCATCCGCCGCGCCCGCCCGCCGGCGAGGATCAGGCCCAGGACCGGCGGCGGAAGAGGCGGGGAGGGCACAGGATCACTCGAAGACGATCTTCGGCGCCGTCCGCCCGGCCGGAGCGCCGGACAGGTTCGCCCAGAGCTGGGCGGCGATGTCCCGGTAGACCTTGGCGTGCGGCCCCTCCGGATCGGTCGCCACCACCGGCCGACCGGCATCCGAGGTCTCGCGGATGGTCATGTTCAGCGGCACCTCGCCGAGGAACGGCACGCCGAGCCGCTGCGCCTCGTTCCGCGCGCCGCCGTGCCCGAAGATGTGCGAGGCGTGGCCGCAATTCGGGCAGACGAACGTCGCCATGTTCTCGATCACGCCGAGGATCGGCACCGCGACCTTCTTGAACATGGTCACGCCGCGCCGCGCGTCGATCAGCGCGAGGTCCTGCGGGGTGGAGACGATCACGGCGCCGGACAGCGGCGTCGCCTGCGCCATGGTGAGCTGCGCGTCGCCGGTGCCGGGCGGCATGTCGACGAGCAGCACGTCGAGTTCGCCCCAGAGCACGTCGCGCAGCATCTGGGTGATGGCCGACTGCACCATCGGGCCGCGCCAGATCATCGCCGTCTCGGGCTCGATCAGGAAGCCGATCGACATGACCTTGAGGCCGTAGCCGACCATCGGCTCCATGGCCTTGTTGTCGACGACGTTGGGCTTGCCCGAGAGCCCGAACAGCTTCGGCACGGAGGGGCCGTAGATGTCGGCGTCGAGGAGGCCGACCTTCAGTCCCTGGGCCTGGAGCGCCAGGGCGAGATTGCAGGCGGTGGTCGACTTGCCGACGCCGCCCTTGCCGGAGGCGACCGCCACGATGTGGCGCACGCCCGCGATTTGCGGGCCCTGGTTCGGCGGCGCGCCGGGCCGCGGCGGCGCCACCGGCGGCGGCGTCACGGGCCGGGGAGCGGCGCCGCTCTGGGCCGGGTGGCTCTGGTTCCGCTCGGAGGTGAGGCTCGCGAACACGCCCGAGACGCCCGGCATCTTCAGGACGCGCCCCTCGGCCTGGCGCCGCACCGGCTCGAACCGCTCGGCCTCGCTGGGATCGACGAGGATCGAGAACATCACGCGGCTGTTCGGATCGACCACGACCTGGGACAGCCGTCCCGAGCCGGGCAGGGTGGTGCCGGCGGCATCGACGGTGACGTCGGCGAGCGCCTTCAGCACGTCGTCGCGGGTGATCGCCAAAATCGTTCTCCACCGGGGCAAGCAGGTATGCCAGTGCATGTAACCGAGCGGGCCCAGAACACCAGACCCCGAGCCCGAGATCGGCGCGCGCCGGTGGCCCGCGTCCCCGCGGCCATCGCGCGCCGGAGCGGGGCGCCGCCCGGACCGTGCCGGCGTCAGTGCGGCCGGGCGATGAGGTTGCACACCTCCATCGGGCCGCGCACCACGGTCCCGTCGCCGCGCCGGTAGAGGCCGTGGCGCAGGCGACGGCAGCCGAGGGGGCCACGCAGGCGTTTCACGCGCTCGATGTGGACGCTGCCGTAGCGGCGGTTCGAGAAGTCGTGGCCGCCGATGCGCACGCCCGGGCCGAAGCGCACCTCGGCGCCGGCCGGCCGAGCGCCGAGACAGAGCGCGCCCAGCGCGAGCGCCGCGGCCGTACGCCCCAATCTCCGAACACCTCGCATACGAACCTCCTCACCGCACGGGCAAGCTGAACCAACCGGAGACTGATCCGTTGTCGGGGCAGCCTTCGGCCGGGGCACCCTCCGGAGACCCCGCCGGGACCAAAACGACGCGTAGGAGACCACTTTCATGCATCAGGGCAACCACCGCGACCACGAGGGTGCGAAGAAGCTGTTCGAGCTCATCAAGGACGTGAAGATCGCCATGATGACCACCGTCGACTCCGACGGCACGCTCAACAGCCGCCCGATGTGGAACAACGACGCCGACGAGAACGGCGACCTGTGGTTCTTCACCAAGCTGCACTCGCCCAAGACGGCCGAGATCAGCAAGGACAACCAGATCAACCTCGCCTATTCCGACCCGTCGAGCCAGAACTACGTCTCGGTGGCCGGCAAGGCGGAGATCGTCCGCGACCAGTCGATCATCGACGCGAAGTGGAATGAGAGCCTGAAGACCTGGTTCCCGAACGGCAAGGACGATCCGGAGGTCGCTCTGATCCGTGTCCACCCGGAGAAGGGTGAGTACTGGGACAGCCCGAACAGCACGATGCTGCACCTCTACGGCTACGTGAAGGCCTCGCTCACCGGCGAGAGCCCGAAGACCGAGACCAAGAAGGTCGACCTCGCCTGAGGATCGGTCGTCAGGATCGGCGGTTTCGCGGGCGGTCTCCGGGCGGAGGCCGCCCGTCTTCTTGACGTGTGCGGTCCCGGCATGCGCTCTGCGCGCTCCAAGCGCGGCAGAGTGCCTGACGAATGCTCGATCTGGCGAAACGGGTCTACGATCACAGTTTCCGCATCGACCCGATCGTGCGGTCGCTCCTCGACACCGATTTCTACAAGCTCCTGATGGCGCAGACGATCCTGCGCCGGCACCCCGACATCCAGACCACCTTCGGCATCACCAACCGCACCCGCCGGATCCGGATCGCCGACGAGGTCGATGCCGGGCTGCTGCGGGAACAGCTCGACCACGCCCGAACGCTGCGCCTCAGCAAGGGCGAGATCACGTGGCTGCGGGGCAACGTGTTCCGCGGCCAGGGACGCATCCTCGGCCCCGAATTCGTCTCCTGGTTCGAGACCTTCCAGCTCCCCGAATACGAGCTCGCCGTCCATGACGGCCAGTACGAGCTGACTTTCCACGGCCCCTGGGTCGAGACCACCATGTGGGAGGTCCCGGCACTCGCGATCCTGAACGAGCTGCGGGCGCGGGCCGTGCTGCGGGGCCTCGGCAAGCTCGACCTGCAGGTGCTCTACGCCCGCGCCATGACCCGGGTCTGGGAGAAGATCGAGCGGCTGCAGAGGCTTCCGGACCTGTCGGTGGCGGATTTCGGCACGCGTCGGCGCCACGGATTCCTGTGGCAGGACTGGTGCGTCCAGGCCATGGCGGAGGGCCTGGACGGCGCGTTCCTCGGCACCTCCAACTGCCTGATCGCGGCCCGGCAGGAGGTCGAGCCGGTGGGGACGAACGCCCACGAATTGCCGATGGTCTACGCGGCGCTCGCCGAGGACGACGCGGCGCTCGCCGCCGCGCCCTACGCGGTGCTCGCCGACTGGCAGGAGGATTACGGCGGCAACCTGCTGGTGATCCTGCCCGATACCTACGGAACCACCGGATTCCTGGCGAACGCCCCCGACTGGGTCAGCGACTGGACCGGCATCCGCATCGACTCGAAGGACCCGATCGAGGGCGGCGAGGAGGTCATCCGCTTCTGGCAGGATCGCGGGCACGACCCGCGGGAGAAGCTCGCGATCTTCTCGGACGGCCTCGATATCGACGAGATCGAGCGCATCCACGCCCGGTTCCACGGGCGCATGCGCATCGGCTACGGCTGGGGCACGCTGCTCACCAACGATTTCCGCGGGCTCCTGCCGGACGGCAAGCTCGACCCGGTCTCCATCGTCTGCAAGGTCACGCAGGCCGACGGCCGGCCGACCGTGAAGCTCTCCGACAATCCCACCAAAGCGCAGGGCCCGGCCGACGAGGTCGCCCGGTACCGGCGCGTCTTCGGCGTGGGCGCGCAGGAGGCCCTCCCGGTAGTGGTGTGAAGGGGGTTCGTACCGTTTTCGGTTGATCAGATCGGTTCCGCCGTCCTTGCGAGCGGAGCGAAGCAATCCAGATAGCGCCACGCCCCCTGCTGTCCCGCAGCCCTGGGTTGCTTCGCTGCACTCGCAAAGACGGAGCGGGCCGCACCGACCGAAGCGTTCAACCGGAAACGGTATCAGACCCGCCGCGGTGAAACACGGAGGCCGCCGCCCCAGGGATGAATTCATTATCATGTCCGGCAATCGGGGCGCCTCGGGCGGCCCTGTCCGGGAGAACGCCATGTCGATGAATCGCCGCTCGCTCATCGGGGCCGCGGGCCTCGCCCTGACGGCGCCCGCCCTGCAGGGCGCGCAGGCGGCCGAGGCCGCGAAGCCGGCCGCGAAGGCAGCGCCGCCGCACGTCACGAAGATCCTCGCGCAGTGGATCCTGGGATCCTCCTACGACACCCTGCCGGAGCCCGTCCGCCGCGAGGGCGTGCGCAGCTTCCTCAACTGGGTCGGGGTGGCCATCGGCGGCTCGCACCACGAGACCGTCGACGTGGCGGTCTCGGCGCTGCAGCCCTTCTCCGGGCCGCCGCAGGCCGGGCTGTTCGGACGGACCGAGCGGTTCGACATCATGAACGCCGCCTTCCTCAACGGCGTGTCGAGCCACATCTTCGACTTCGACGACACCCACCTGAAGACGATCATCCACCCGGCCGGCCCGGTTGCCTCGGCGATCCTGGCCTACGCGGCGATGAAACCGGTCTCCGGCAAGGACTTCCTCGAAGCCCTGGTGGTCGGGATCGAGGCCGAATGCCGGATCGGCAACGCGGTCTACCCGAACCACTACGATGCCGGGTGGCACATCACCGGCACCGCGGGCGTGTTCGGATCGGCCGCCGCCGCCGGCAAGCTGATGGGCCTCACCGAGCAGCAGATGGTCTACGCCCTCGGGCTCGCCGCCTCGCAGCCGGTGGGCCTGCGCGAGTCGTTCGGCTCGATGAACAAGAGCTTCAACCCGGGCCGGGCCGCGTCCAACGGCCTGTTCGCCGCGATCCTGGCGGCCAAGGGCTTCACCTCGTCGGACGGCATGATCGAGGCCAAGCGCGGCTGGGCCAACACGATCTCCACCAAGCAGGACTGGTCGCAGATCACCGACGGCCTCGGCACCCGCTACGAGGCGCAGCTCAACACCTACAAGCCCTTCGCCTGCGGGATCGTCATGCACCCGACGATCGACGCGGCGATCCAGATCCGCGACCAGGACCACGTCAGGCCGGAGGACATCCAGCGCGTCGACCTGAAGGTCCACCCGCTCGTCCTGGAGCTGACCGGCAAGACCGCGCCGAAGACCGGCCTGGAGGGCAAGTTCAGCATCTACCACGCCGCCGCGGTGGCCTTCGTGGAGGGCGCGGGCGGCGAGAAGCAGTTCAGCGACCGGTCGGTGAACGATCCGCGGGTGGTGGCCCTGCGCCAGAAGGTGGTCCCGGTGATCACCCCCGGCGTCGATCCCGCGCAGGTCGACATGACCGTGACGCTGAACGACGGGCGGACCTTCCACCGGCATATCGAGCACGCCATCGGAAGCGTCGAGAAGCCGATGTCGGACGCGCAGCTGGAGGCGAAATTCACCGACCTCGCCGCCGGCATCCTGCCGGACGCGCAGGCCAGGAAGGTGATGCAGCTGTGCTGGTCTCTGCCCGAGCTGAAGGATGCGGGCGACGTGGCGCGGGCCGGCGTCGCGGGCGCCTAACCTGAACGCGAAACCCTCGGGATCGATTTCGCGTCCTGTGCCGTTCCCCGTCCGCGAGGCTTCCGCCGCTCCCGGCGGCCGCCCGCGCGTGGCGTTCGGGACGTGGATCACGGTATGGGCACGAGAACCCCGGTCGGGGTCGAACCGGCAGTGCGGCCCGGGACTCCCCTGATCCCGCCGCGGCCGACCCGCGTCGCCGCGGCCGAGACGCCGCGGGCCGCCATGGCGTCGCCGGTCGTGGTCGGCGCCACCATCATCGCCGCCCTGTATTTCGGCCGCGAGATCTTCATCCCGATCGCGATCGCGCTGCTGCTGTCGTTCGTGCTGACGCCGCTGGTGAACCGCCTGCGGCGGCTGCGGCTGCCGCGGCTGGTGGCGGTGGGCGTCAGCGTGCTCCTGACCGTGGGCATCGTGGCCTCCCTGGCGACGCTGATCGGCATCCAGGCGGCCGATCTCGCGGGGGACGTCCCGCGTTACCGGGCCACGATCGAGCGCAAGATCAACGGCCTGCGCGACTCGCCCGTGGGCCACGTCACGGAATACGTCGCCAATATCGGCCGGGCGCTGCACGGCGGCGCCAAGGAGGCCGGGAGCCCGGAGGCGCAGCCGGCCGCGCCACCGCCGTCAACGTCGCCGGCATCGCCGCCGTCGACGCCCTCGGCGGCTCCCGAGCCGGCCCAGGCCGCGCCCAAGCCCGTCCTCGTCGAGGTCGCCACGACCCCGCCGGGCTCCCTGGAGATGCTCTCGACCGTGCTCACGCCGGTGATGCATCCCCTGGCCACGGTCGGCATCGTCTTCGTGGTGCTGCTGTTCGTGCTGATGCAGCGCGAGGACCTGCGCGACCGCATGATCCGGCTGGCCGGATCGAGCGACCTGCACCGGACCACCGTGGCCATCGACGACGCGGCCAAGCGCCTGAGCCGCTACTTCGTGGTCCAGCTCGCCCTCAACGCCGCCTTCGGCGTGGTCATCGGCATCGGCCTCTACCTTATCGGCGTGCCGAACCCGGTGCTCTGGGCGATCTTCGCGGCCCTGATGCGCTTCGTGCCGTATCTCGGGGCGGTCCTGTCGGCGATCCTCCCGATGGCGCTCGCCGCGGCGGTCGATCCCGGCTGGAACATGATGATCGCCGTGGCGATCCTGTTCGTCGTCCTGGAGCCGCTGACCGGCCAGGTCTTCGAGCCGATCTTCTACGGGCAATCCACCGGGCTCTCGCCCTTCGCGGTCCTGGTCTCGGCCCTGTTCTGGACGTGGCTGTGGGGGCCGGTCGGCCTGCTGCTCTCGACGCCCCTGACCGTCTGCCTCGTGGTGCTCGGACGCTACGTCGAGCACCTGGAGTTCCTGGACGTGCTGTTCGGCGACCGGCCGGCGCTGACGCCCGTCCAGAACTTCTACCAGCGCATCCTGGCGGGCGATTCCGAGGAGGTGCTGGGCCATGCCGAGCTGATCCTGCAGCAATGCTCGCTCTCGTCCTACTACGACGACGTCGTGCTCAAGGCGCTGGAACTCGCGGCCCGCGACGCGGCCCGCGGGGTGCTGACCGCGCAGCAGAAGGGCGCGATGCGCGCCGCGCTCACCGAGCTGATCGCCGACCTCTCCGACCGGAGCGACGCCGTCGCGGGGGCGACGGGCGACGGCGAGGAGAGCGCCTGCAGCCCGCTCCCGATGGGGCCGCCCGCGGAGGCGCTGCCCGCCGCCTGGACGCGCGAGGGCGCGGTGCTGTGCGTGGCGGGGCGCGGCTTCCTGGACGAGGCCGCGGCCGCGATCCTCGCGCAGATCCTGGAGAAGCGCGGCCTCGGCGTCCGCACGGTCCCGTTCGCCGAGACGGCCTCCGTGCGGATCGGCCGGTTCGCGACCGGGCCGGCGCGGATCGCCTGCGTGGTCTCCCTGGCGCTCGACGGCGAGCCGACGCACCTGCGCCGCCTGATCCGCCGGCTGCGCGGCCGGGTCCCGGGCGTTCCGGTCCTGCTCGGCCTGTGGCTCGCCCAGGACAGCGGGGCGAACCGCCTCGCCGGCGGGCCGGGGGGCGCCGAGGCCGACGCGCAGGTCGGATCGCTGCGCGAGGCCGTCGAGGCTATCCTGGCGGCCGCGCAGGAGGACGCGACCTGCGCGACCGCGACGGACGCATCGACGGACGCATCGGAGGGCACGTCGGACGCCCGCGGCCAGGCGGCGCGTCTGCCCGCGCCGGCCGGGGCGTGAGTCGCGGATGCGCGGGGGCGGGGGCTTGACGGGCAGGGGCGCGCGCCGGTTTCGTCGGGACGGGCCGTTTGGCCGGGCGGCCTTCGGGCGCAACAGGGGACGGAACGGATGAGCGTCGTCGAACTCGGCCGGTTCATGGACGACCTCGCGGACGCGTCCGGGAAGGCGATCCTGCCGTTCTTCCGCGCCCAGTTCGGCCTGGACGACAAGGCCCGCGGCGGGGCGCCGTTCGATCCGGTCACCGAGGCCGACCGGGCCGCCGAGGTCGTCCTCCGGGCGATGATCGGCCAGACCTTCCCGGGCCACGGCATCCTCGGCGAGGAATTCGGCGCGGAGCGCACCGACGCCGAGTGCGTCTGGGTCCTCGACCCGATCGACGGCACCCGCGCCTTCATCGGCGGCCTGCCGACCTGGGGAACCCTGATCGGGCTGACCCGCAACGGCGTGCCGGTGCGAGGGATGATGCACCAGCCCTATCTCGCGGAGCGGTTCACCGGGGACGGGCGCAGCGCCAAGCTCCGCGCGCCGGCGGGCGAGCGGACCCTGCGCACCCGCCGCTGCGGTGACCTCGCCCAGGCGATCCTGGCGACCACGGATCCCCGGCTGTTCGCGGCCGGCGACGAGGCCGAGCGATTCCGGGCGCTGGAAGGCCAGGTGCGGATGTCCCGCTACGGCGCGGATTGTTACGCCTACTGCATGCTGGCGGCCGGCCAGATCGACCTCGTGGTCGAGGCCGGGCTGAAGCCCTACGACATCGTCGCGCTGATCCCGATCGTCGAGGGGGCGGGGGGGCGGGTCACCGCCTGGGACGGCGGCTCGGCCGCCGGCGGCGGCCGCGTGATCGCGGCCGGCGACCCGCGGCTGCACGAGGCCGCGCTCAAGGTTCTGAACCCGTGACGCGCGTCCGCATCGAGCCCGTCCGCCGCCGCGAAGGCCCGACCGCGTGCTGCTGAACGCGCTGATCCTGATCACGACCCTGGTGCCGAGCGCCGAGGCCGGCGCGGACGCCCTCGCGCGCGCCCTTCCGCCCCCGGCGACCGTTTCCGCTCAGGCCGGCAGCCCACCCCCGCGCTTCGACCCCGCGACCCGCTCCGTGTCCAACTGGCACGCCCAGACCGGCGCGCAGCTGACGCCGCGGGCGCTGGCGATCACCGCCTCGCTGACCGACGATCCGCCCTACGTCGCCCGCTGCGTGCGGCTCAACAACGGCTGGTGCATCAAGTCCGCCCGCTGGTCCGGCGAGATCGGCGCCGACGGGGAGGGCCACACCGCCTTCGCCACCCTCGACGACGGCGCCGACGCCGCCGCGAGCCTGCTGCGGCGCTACTACCGCGACTACGGCCGTCGCACGGCGCTGGCCATCGTGCGCCGCTGGGCGCCGGCCGAGTGCCGCGTCGGTGCCGCGCCCGCGCGGCCGGGCCGGCCGGCGGCGGCGCCGGTCGTCTCGGCGGCCCTCGCGCCCCGCGGGCTCGGGCGGACCCTGCGGGCGCGCTACCTCGCCGCGCACCGCCCCGGCGGCGCGCCGCGGGGCCGGGCGGCCCTGCGGGTTCAGCCCTGGTCGCCGCTCGCCCGGATGGCCGGCCGCCCGACCCGACGCCCGGCCGCCATCCCGCGGGTGGCGATGCTCCAGCCGGTTCCCGACATCGCCGCGGGCATCTCCGCCTCCACCGGCCGCCCGGCCGGGAGCGTCGCCGACCCGTCGGCGCTGCTCGACCGGAAGCCAAGTCGCGTCCCGAGTGCCGACCGGATGGTCGCAGAATCCGCGCTGCTGCCGGCGATCGCGGCCGGCCTGCCTGTCCTCGACCTACGCCTGCCGGCTCCGCTCTGCACCGGCGACGAGGTCCGGATCCAGGCCTACGCCAACCGCATCAGCGCCAGCGTCGGCCTGAAGCCCGGCGACGACCTCGACCTGTTCGGGCCGGACGGCGCGCCGCGCGCCAATCTGGCGCCCGTGATGCTGGCAATGTCGGCGGTGGAGCTCGGCACGCTGCGCGCCGGCCCGGACCTCGTCGCCGGGGCGATCGCCCGGCTGAAGCCGCCCACGCCGGCCGCCAGCACCGCGCCGCCCTAGGGGCGGCTTCCCGGGCGGCAAGCCTTGCGGTTCCGGCCCGCCCGCGCCACCTCTGCCCGGCCCGTTCCCCTCACCACGAGCCCGCCCGTGCCCCTGATCGACCTTGCCGCGCGCGCCGGCTCGGCCGTCAAAGCCTTCGCCGAAGCCTCGCACGACCTGCTGGTCCAGCCGACCCTGCGGCTGGGCGTGACCGGGCTCGCGCGCTCGGGCAAGACCGTGTTCACCACGGCGCTGATCCACCACCTCGTGGAGACCCACGCGCTGCCGGCCTTCGCGCCCGCCCAGGAGGGTCGCCTGCGCCGCGCCAAGCTGGTGCCCCAGCCCGACGACGACGTGCCGCGCTTCCCCTTCGAGGAGCATTTCGCGACGCTCACCGAGGCGCGGCGCTGGCCGCGCTCCACCGACCGGATCAGCCAGTTCCGCCTGGAGATCGCCTACGAGCGTGCCGCCGGCTGGCGCTCCGGCCCCGCGACCCTGATGCTCGACGTGGTCGACTACCCGGGCGAATGGCTCCTCGACCTCGCGCTGATCGAGACCAGCTACACGGCGTGGTCCCGGGCCACGATCGGCGGCACCCGCCGGCCCGGCCGCGCCGCCGTGGCGGCGCCCTGGCTGGAGGCGCTCAAGGGCTTCGACCCGAACGGCCCCCTCGACGAGGTCGCGGCCGAGCGGGCGAGCGACGCCTTCAAGACCTACCTCGCGGGCCTGCGCGCCGGCCCCGAAGCCGTGGCGACGACGCCCCCGGGCCGGTTCCTGATGCCGGGCGACCTCGCGGGTTCCCCGGCGCTCACCTTCGCGCCCCTCGACCGGCTCACCGAGACGATCGCCCCCGACAGCCTCGCCGGGCTGATGGAGCGGCGCTTCGAGGCCTACAAGGCCAAGGTCGTGACGCCGTTCTTCCGCGACCATTTCCAGCGGGTCGACCGGCAGATCGTGCTGGTGGACGTCCTGTCGGCGGTCGATGCCGGGCCGACCGCCCTGGCGGAGCTGGAGGAGGCGCTGGACGCGGTGCTGCTCAGCCTCAACATCGGCCGCAACACGGTGCTGTCGCGGCTGTTCGCGCCACGGGCCGACCGCGTGCTGTTCGCCGCCACCAAGGCCGACCATCTCCACCAGACGAGCCACGACCGGCTCGACGCGCTGCTGCGGCTGCTCGTGTCGCGGGCCATGCGGCGGACCGAGGCCGCGGGCGCCCGGGTCGGTACGGTGGCGCTCGCCTCGGTGCGCGCCACCCGCGAGACCACCGTCCACGACGGGTCGGAGACGCTGCGGGCGGTGGCCGGCACGCCGGAAGCCGGCGAGGTGGTTGGCGACGAGGTCTTCGACGGCAACAGCGAGGCCGCGATCTTCCCGGGCGAGCTGCCGGCCCGCGCCGAGGCGGTGCTGGAGGGGGCGGTCGAGCCGGGCTCGCTGCGCTTCCCGCGCTTCCGGCCGCCGCTGGTGCGCCCGGACGGGCTCGGCCGCGCGGGGCACCTGCCGCAGATCCGGCTCGACCGGGCGATGCAGTTCCTGATCGGCGACCGGCTGGCGTGACGATGTGTGCGATGCGGAGCCCGCGACCATGACCTCCGGCCAGAAACCCCGCGCCTTCCGGATCAGCCCCGAACCGGTCGGCGAGCCGAGCGTGACCACGACGCCGCTCGGACCGCGGCCGCCGCAGGCCCGGATCGTCGAGGAACCCTTCGAGATCCTCGACGCCGCCGACGGCGTCGCCGTGCCGGTGGCGCCGCGCTCGCGCTCGCCCTGGGGTGCCCTGTTCTTCTCGGCGGTGGGCGGCCTCGTCTCCCTGGGCGTCGGCCTGTCGGTCGAGCGGATGATCAGCGACCTGTTCCAGGCCGCCCCCTGGCTCGGCTGGGTCGCGCTCGCGCTGCTGGGCCTCGCCGCGCTGGCGCTGCTGGCGATCGTGGTGCGGGAACTCGCCGGCCTGCGGCGCGAGCGCAAGATCGAGCGGCTGCGCCAGTCGGCGCTGGACGCCCTCGCCACCCGCGACCACACCGGCGCGCAGGCGGTGGTGCAGGCGCTCTCGACCTTCTACGCGGACCGCGACGCCCTGTCGGCGGGCCGCGCCCGGATCGACGCCGCCGCCGACGCGATCCTCGACGTCGACGACCGGATCGGACTGGCCGAGCACGAACTGCTCGCCGGCCTCGACCGGCAGGCGCGCAACGCCATCGCGACGACGGCCAAGCAGGTCTCGGCGGTGACGGCGCTGAGCCCGCGGGCGATCGTCGACGTGGCCTTCGTGGTGTTCGCGGCGGTGCGTCTGCTGCGCCGGATCGCCGCGATCTACGGCGGCCGGCCGGGCTTCCTGGGCTTCCTGCGACTGGGGCGCGCGGCGCTCGCGCATCTCACGGTCACCGGCGGCATGGCGGTGGGCGAGAGCGTGATGCAGCAGGTTCTGGGGCTCGGGATCGCCGCCCGGGTCTCCGCCAAGCTGGGGGAGGGCGTGCTCAACGGGCTGATGACCGCCCGGTTCGGGCTCGCGGCGCTCAACGTCTGCCGGCCGCTGCCGTTCGTGCGGGAGGCCCCGCCGCGGCTCGCCGACGTTGCCGGCGAGCTGCTGCGCTCGGCCGGGGCCGAGCCGAAATAGGGGCGGGACTACTTGGCGCCCGCGGCGGCGCGGCGGTTGGCGATGCGCGAGAACATGTTGCCGGTGTAGTCGGCGGTCTTCGGCTTCTCGGGCTCGCCGAGCTTGGCCTCGAAGGCCTCGATCCGCTTGAGCAGCGTCACGTCGTTGAACAGCGAGCTGTTGAAGTTGCTCTGGGCCCGGGGGCCGAGGGCGGTCTGCACCGCTTCGAGTCGTTCGAGAAGCTCTTTGCGCGTCACGGTGCTCTCCAGGGGCGGCTTCGGGACGAAGGACCGCCCGTGCCGCCACTGAAGAGGGCGGTGGTAAACAGCGCGTTAATACGACCCGTGCCGGTCCCATCCCGCCGAGCCCCGGGGACGCCGATCGTCCTCGCGCGCCGCAGGGCTCGCAGGCTCAGAGCCCCTTCAGGAACCCGGCGAGCCGCATCAGTCCCTCGGGCCAGGGGCCGTGCCCGCTCGCCACGTTGAGGTGGCCGGATTCGCCCGCGTCGACCGTGAGCGCCCCCCAGGCATGGGCGAAGTCGTCCGCCCGCTCGTAGCGGCAGTACGGGTCGGTACGGCTGGCGACCAGCAGGGCCGGGAAGGGCAGGGGATCGCGCGGCACCGGCGCGAAGGCCCGGACCGCGTCGGGCAGGCCCGGCGCCTCCTCGACGTCCGGGAGCGCCACCAGGAGGGCGCCGCGCACCACCCCCGCGGGGAAGCGCGGCACCGCCTCGACGCACGCCACCACGCCGAGGCTGTGGGCGATCAGGATGACCGGCCGCGTCGCCGCCGCGACCGCCTCGGCGATGCGGCCGCACCACGCCTCCGGGGTCGGTTCGTGCCACTGGTCCTGCTCGACCACGCGCGCGGTAGCGAGGCGGCCCGCCCAGCGGGCCTGCCAATGGTCCTCCTCGGAGCCCCCGAGCCCCGGGACGATGAGGATGTCGCAGTCGGCGGTCTTCATACCGGGATGCCTAGTGCGGACCGACGGACGCGTCGAGACCGTCCCGTCATTCGGCCGCGATCGGCGCCGCTCCCTCGAGGGCCAGGATGTGTCGGGCGATCTGCACGGAGGCGCGGTTCTTCGCCTTGGCCTCGATCTCGAAATCCGCCCAGGCGAGGTGCCGGGCGACGAGGTCGTTCACCGCCCGGTTCCACATCATGTCGGAATGGGCCGCGAGGTCCCGGACCGCGTGGCCGGCCGCGCGCAGGGCCGGGAAGTCGGGCAGGGCGTCCGGATCGCAGGCGGCGGAGACCGCCTCGCGCGACACGCTGATATGGGCCACGGGCCGGACGCCGCGCCAGGATTCCTGCACCCGGGCGATCCGGGCATCGTCCGGCTCGAGATACTCCCCGCCGCTCTCGACCCAGTGGTGGTGCAGGTCGAGCACCACGGGCACGAGGTCGGCGAGCCGCAGCACCGCGTCGAGGCCGAACACGTTCTCGTCGTTCTCGACCGTCACCAGGTCGCGCGCCACCCGGCTCGCCCGGGGCAGGGTCTCGCGGAAGCCCTCGACCCCCGGGTCGCCCGCGCCGACATGGATGTTGATATGGGCGCCGTGCGGATGCCAGCCGCCGCCGTAGCCCATCCGGTCGAAGATCTCGGCGTGGTAGTCGAGCTCGGACAGGCCGTTGGCGATCGCCGCCGGGTTGCGGCTCGCCAGCAGGCAGAACGGTCCCGGGTGGAAGCTCAGGCGCACCCCGAGCCGGCGGGCCAGCGCGCCGGCCTCGGCGAGGCCGCGCTCGACCAGCGCCGCCATCTCGGGCTCGGCGTAGAGCGGCTGCGCGATCGGGTGGGTGTAGCCCGGAAGGACGTTGCTCGCCATGCGCAGGAGACGCTCCAGCGGCGGCCGGGCCCCGACCCAGGCGATCTGGCGGGCGAGGGCGTCGAGGTTGTGGGCGACGAGCCCGGTGAGCTTCACCCGCCGGGCGGCCGGCTCCAGCTTCGTGAGATGGGCCATGGTCACGCTGGTGAGGTTCATGTGCAGCGTGGCCTCCCGCTCCGCCTTGAGGGTGGCATGGGTGCCGGGCGGCTCGTCCAGGACGAACTTGCAGCAGAATCCGAGACGGGGCTGATCGCGCATAACGAGCACAACGCGCGGAGGGCCGCGGCGTCCCCGCGCGACGCGCGGAACGGCCGCGGCACGACGACGTTGGGAGTCCCGAGCGCGGCAGTTCCGCGCACTGGCCCCGATCCATGCCCCCGTCACCGTCGCGTTCGACCGGCCCCTCGGAGGGCGGCTCGATCCTCTGGATCCTGATGCTCGGTTCGGCACTGGTCGCCCTCGCGGCGGCGCCGGCGCGGCGCCGCGTGCCGGCGGCTCTCCCCGCCGACGCGCCGCCGCTCGACCGCGATCCGTCCTGCGACGATCGGGGCCTGCGGAAGGGCGTCGCCGCGGGGGCGCGCTCGATCTCGGGGCGCGCCGCGCAGCTCACCGCCGCGACCCAGCCGGAGCGCGGCCGCGCCGCCGACAGCCCCGTCGAGATGACGCGGTCCGGCTGGAAGGACATCGTCGTCCGGGTCTACCTGGAGTTCAACAAGGACCGGGTCCTGGCGGTCGCCGCCGGGGTGACCTTCTACACGCTGCTGTCGCTGTTCCCCGCCATCGCCGCGCTGGTCTCCTGCTACGGCCTCTTCGCCGACGTGACCGTCATCAACGATCACCTCGCCCAGCTGCACGCGGTCCTGCCGTCCGGCGCGGTCGAGCTCATCGGCGACCAGGTCAAGCGCATCGCCGCCAAGGGCAGCGGCTCCCTCAGCATCACGTTCTTCTCCAGCCTGCTCCTGTCGATCTGGAGCGCCAACGCGGCCATGAAGGCGATGTTCGACGCGCTGAACGTCGTCTACGAGGAGGAGGAGAAGCGAAACTTCTTCTGGCTCAACCTCCGCTCGCTCACTTTCACGGTCGGCGCCCTGCTGTTCATCATCGTCGCGCTCAACGTGATCGTCGTCGTGCCGGTGATGCTGAACTTCCTGGGCCTCGGCTCGACCGCGTGGCTGCTCGCGGCCCTGCGCTGGCCGGCGATCCTGATCGTCCTGCTCGGCGGCCTGTCGGTGCTCTACCGGTTCGGGCCGAGCCGGGAGCACGCCCGCTGGCGCTGGGTCGGGTTCGGCAGCGTCGTCGCGGGCCTACTCTGGCTCGCCGCGTCGCTCCTGTTCTCCTGGTACGTCGCCAATTTCGGCACCTACAACGAGACCTACGGGTCGCTCGGCGCCGTGATCGGCTTCATGACGTGGATCTGGATCTCCTCGACGATCGTGCTGCTCGGAGGCGAGATCAACGCGGAGCTGGAGCACCAGACCGCCCGCGACACCACCACGGGCGCGCCGCTGCCGATGGGCGCGCGCCGGGCGCGGATGGCCGACACCGTCGGCGCCGCCGCCTGAACGCCGCGTCTCCGATCCCGGAGACGCCCTGCGGCATCCTCCGGGACTGCCGGATAGGGCGCGCGATCCCTATATAGCGTGGCGAGAAGGGAGATCGCCATGGCCGACACGCCGACCACCAGCCCGGAGACCCGCAGCGACGCCGAGTGGCGCTCGGCGCTGACACCGGAGCAGTACCGGGTCCTGCGCGAGCACGGCACGGAGCGGGCCGGCACGAGCTGTCTGCTCGCCGAGAAGCGGGCCGGGACCTTCACCTGCGCCGGCTGCGGTCAGCCGCTGTTCGAGCAGGGCACCAAGTTCGAGTCCGGAACGGGCTGGCCGAGCTTCTTCGAGCCCCTCGACGGCGCCGTCGAGACCACGGTGGACCGCAGCCACTGGATGGTCCGCACCGAAGTGCACTGCGCCCGCTGCAAGGGCCATCTGGGCCACGTCTTCGACGACGGCCCGGCGCCGACCGGCCTGCGCTACTGCATGAACGGCGCGGCGATGAATTTCGAGCCGGCTGAATGAATCGCGGGGGCCGCTAACCTGGGTTCGGAAACGCGGCGCGAAAGCCGGGATATCGGGGACAGGGACCGCCGGGGCCGGATCCTCGGCCGGATCCGGTCTTGATTTCGTCGCGTTTTTGCTTAGCGCTCTATAGTCTCAGGATGTCGCTGTCCGGTGATTGGCGACGGAAGTGGTCAGGCTCTGGCGAATACGGCGTGGCAGTCAGCTTATACGCCGTGCGGGCCGGCTCCACGTGCCCCCTTCCGTGCGGCCCGGCGGCGCTGAGGGCTGTCCGCCGGATCGGCGCGCCGCCGACCAAGCGGGAGGGGTTTTGAGTTCATGAGCACCGTTCGCCGATTTCTGGTCGCACCATCCCTGGTCCGCCTGATCCGCAAGGAGCGGGGTGGCGCCCGCATCACCGAGGGTCACTTCGCGCCCCAGGGCGGCCGGGCCTCCTACGTGCGCGTCGACGGCCAGGTCTGCCAGCTGGTCCTGGTGAACAAGGGGCCGGACGGAGTCCCGGTCGAGGAGCGCACCGACGTCCCGCGCGCCCACGGCGACGCCCTGCTGGACGTGTGCCCCGGCAAGGCCGCCTACGACCGCACCACGCTGAATGCCGGCGGGCGCGAGATCGCCATCGACCGCTACGTCACCCCCGGCAGCCTGGACCTGATCAGCGTCACCTTCGACGATGACGGCGAGGCCGCCGGCTTCCACGCCCCGAGCTGGTTCGGCCGCGAGGTCAGCAGCGAGCCGGCCTTCGAGCGGGCGGCCCTGGCCATCCAGGGCGTGCCGGCGGCCGAGGAGGTGGCGCTGAGCAACGCCGCGCTGGACGCGGTGCTGGACCTGATCGAGCCGCGCTTCGGCTTCGGCCGTTACGGTAGCAGCAGCAGCAGCCGGAGCACCGAGTCCGACGAGGGTGCGATGGGTGCTATGCGCCGGGCCGCGGCTCCCGCGGCGCTGGCCGCCGCCGCGCCGGTCGTCGCCGCCCCGCCGCCGGCTCCCGAGCCCGCCGCTGCCGCCCCGCGCCCGCCCGAGCCGGCCCCGGAGCATCACCCCGAGCCCGAGCCGCAGCCGGAGCCCGCGCCGGAAGCGGCCGCGCACGCCGCGCCGGCCGCTGAGACGCCCGCCCCGCAATCCGGCAGCGGCGACGCCCTGCACGGGGATGCCCGCATCGACGACGTCATCGAGAGCCTGTCGCAGGCCCTCGGCGCGGCGATCCACCAGCAGCCCGATCCCGCCGCCGAGAACAAGGACGGGAAGAGCGAGGATCCCGCCTCGATGTTCGAGCGCTGGACCGTCCGCCCCCGCCGGACCCAGCAGCAGACCTGACCCGCGTCGCAACGACGCGAGGCACGGCCGGGCCGCAGCGCAGATCGCGCTGCGGCCCGTCTGTTTTCGCGGGTCCGCGGCTCTCGGATACGAGAGATCTTCGTCCGGGAATGACAGGTTTTTGTCACGGATGGTTCCGGGCGGATAAGCGTGCAGCCGTTGAGGCGCCGGGTGATAGTCGCTAGCGTGCCGGCAAATCGGGAGGGTGCGCGGTCGTCGCACGGGATGGACATGGCACAGGCAATCCAGGCGACGGCTCCCGCCGCAGCGCCCCGCGAGCCCTGGTACAAGGTGCTCTACATCCAGGTGCTGATCGCCATCGCGCTCGGCGTCCTGCTCGGCTGGTACGACCCGGCCACCGGCAAGTCGATGAAGTGGCTCGGCGACGCCTTCATCGGCCTGATCAAGATGATGATCGCGCCGATCATCTTCTGCACGATCGTCCACGGCATCGCGTCGATCGGCGACCTGAAGAAGGTCGGCCGCGTCGGCCTGAAGGCGCTGGTCTACTTCGAGGTGGTGTCCACCATCGCGCTGCTGATCGGCGTCATCGTCGGCGAGGTGATCCGGCCCGGCGCCGGCTTCAACGCCGACCCGTCGAAGCTCGACGCCAGCAAGGTCGCGACCTACGCCAGCAAGGCGGCCGCCGATTCCACCGTCGCCCACATCCTGGCGATCATCCCGAAGAGCTTCCTCGACCCCTTCGCCACCGGCGACCTGCTGCAGGTGCTGCTGATCTCGATCCTCACCGGCGTCGTGGTGACGAATCTCGGCGAGCGCGCGGCCTCGGTGAACCACGCGATCGACACCGCCGGCCAGATCTTCTTCCGGATCATCGGCATCGTCGTGAAGCTCGCCCCCGTCGGCGCCTTCGGCGCCATGGCGTTCACGATCGGCGAGTACGGCATCCAGAAGGTCTACGACCTCGCGTGGCTGGTCGGCACCTTCTACATCACGGCGATCCTGTTCGTGCTCGTGGTGCTCGGGACGATCGCCCGGGTCGCGGGCTTCTCGATCCTGCGCTTCCTCGCCTACATCAAGGACGAGCTGCTGATCGTGGTCGGCACGTCGTCCTCCGAGACGGTGCTGCCGCAGCTCATGACCAAGATGCGCCGCCTCGGCGCCTCGGACTCGGTCGTCGGTCTCGTGGTCCCGACCGGCTACTCGTTCAACCTCGACGGCACCAACATCTACATGACGCTGGCGACGCTGTTCCTGGCGCAGGCCGTGGGCGTGGACCTGTCGATCAGCCAGTACGCCACCATCATCCTGGTGGCGATGCTGACCTCGAAGGGCGCATCGGGCGTCACGGGTGCCGGCTTCATCACCCTGGCGGCGACCCTCTCGGCGATCCCCAACAGCCCGGTGCCGGTCGCCGCCATGACCCTGGTCCTCGGCATCGACAAGTTCATGTCCGAGTGCCGCGCGCTCACCAACCTCGTGGGCAACGGCGTCGCCTGCGTGGTGGTCAGCCGCTGGGAAGGCGAGCTCGACGTCGCCAAGCTCAACGAGGTGATGGCCCACCCGGTCGCCATCGGCACCCACATCGCCGACGAGTCGCCGCAGCCGATGGGCACCGACAGCAAGGTCGCCGCCGCCGAGTGATGGGATCGCCGACGGCGAAGAACGCGGGTCGCCCGCGCCTCGGCATCGATCTCGGCGGCACCAAGATCGCCGGGATCGTGCTCGGCCGGGACGGGTCGACCCTGGCCGAGGCGCGGATGCCCGCCCCGCGGGGCGCCTACCGGGCCACCGTCGAGGCCGTGGCCGACCTCGTCCTGCGTCTCGAGGCCGAGGCCGGCGCGCCCTGCAGCGTCGGCATCGGCATGCCGGGGAGCCTGTCCCCGGCGACGGGCCTCGTGCGCAACGCCAACTCGCACTGGCTCAACGGACACCCGTTCGCGGCCGATCTCGGCGCGCGCCTTAAGCGCCCGCTCCGGATCGAGAACGACGCCAACTGCCTGGCGGTGTCGGAGGCGATCGACGGCGCCGGCGCCGGGGCCCGCGTGGTCTGGGCGGTGATCCTGGGCACCGGTGTCGGGTCCGGCATCGCCCTCGACGGTCGGGTGCTCACGGGCCGCAACGGCATCGCGGGCGAGTGGGGCCACGGCCCCCTGCCGGCGCCCCGCGACGACGAGCGGCCGGGCGCCGCCTGCTATTGCGGCCGCCGGGGCTGCGTCGAGACCTGGCTGTCCGGTCCCGGGCTGGCCGCCGACCACGCGCGGCGGCACGGCGGCGACCTCAGCGCCGAGGCGGTCGTCGCCGAGGCCCGGGCCGGAAGCCCGGCGGCGCGGGAGACGCTCGCCGTCCACCTCGAGCGCCTCGGTCGCGCGGCCGCCCAGGTGGTGAACCTCCTCGACCCGGACGTGATCGTGATCGGCGGCGGCCTGTCGCGCATCCCGGAGCTGATCGCGGGCCTGCCGGCGGCGATCGCCCCCCACGTCTTCTCCGACGCCTTCGACACGCCCGTGCGGGCGAGCCTGCACGGCGACGCCTCGGGGGTGCGCGGGGCGGCGTGGCTGTGGGAGACGCAGACCGTCTGAGCCCGCTCGAAGGTCTGCCCGGACTCGATCGGACGGCCCGGCTCACACAGACGTCGCTTGCGGGTCCGGAGGGGGCAGGGCAGGACGGCAGCACCGCACCGCCGAAGCCCCGATGATCGTCCGCACCCGGCCCAACCTACTGACCCTGCTGTTCACCCTGCGCGGCTCGATCGTGCCGCGGGTGGCGCCCAAGCTCGCGGGGATCGTCGCGGTCTCGTGCGCGGTGGTGTGGGCGGAATCGCGGTGGCCCGCGCTGTTCCCGGTCAGCGCGGGGGTGACGCCGTTCACCGTGGTCGGCCTCGCCCTCTCGATCTTCCTGAGCTTTCGCAACAACGCCTGCTACGAGCGCTGGTGGGAGGCCCGGAAGCACTGGGGCAACCTGATCGGCGAGGTGCGCAACCTCGCCCGCGCCCTCCCGGCCCTGCTGCCCGAGCGGGAGGCCGCGCTCCAGCTCCGGCGCCTGTCGGCCTTCGCGCACGGCCTCCACGCCCGGCTGCGCGACCTGGACGAGGCCGCCGCCGTCGACCGGACGAGCCCGGGATCGGACCTGTCCGGCCCGAATCCCACCGACTCGGTCCTGGCCGCCATCACCCGCGACCTCGCCGCGCTGACGCGCGCGGGCCGGCTCAGCGACATCCAGTTCGGCATCCTCGAGGCCCGGATCGAGGCGCTGTCGGGCGTGCACACCGCCTGCGAGCGGCTCGCCAACACGCCGCTGCCCTTCGCCTACACGTTGCTCGTGTACCGGACGGCGTGGCTCTACTGCCTGCTCCTGCCGGTGGGCCTCACCGGCTCGCTCGGCTGGGCGACCCCGGTCGTGGTGGCGCTCGTGGCCTACACGTTCTTCGGTCTGGACGCTCTCGGGGACGAGCTCGAGGAGCCGTTCGGCACCGAGCCCAACGACCTGCCCCTCGACGCCATGGTCCGCGCCGTGGACCGCATCGTCCACCACGCGCTCGGCGAGCCGATGCCCCAGGCGCTGGCGCCCGACGGGTACTGGCTGCGCTAGCGCCTACCCGTTCCAGGCACGCAGCACGGGCTCGGTGCGGTCGTGCTCGTAGCCGAGCACCGAGACGCTCGCGGTGCCGAGGACGAGGAGTGCGCCGCCCCGCGGCTCCAGGCCGATCCAGCGCGCGGCGAGCACGCGCAGGACATGCGCGCTGGAGAACACGATCAGGTCGGCGTCGCGGGCGCGGGCCCGGGCGATGACCCGGTCCGCCCGGACACCGACGTCCGCCGCCGTCTCGCCGCCGGGGCAGCCGTCGCGGAACAGGCGCCAGTCCGGCCGCTCGGCCAGGATCGCCTTCGTGGTCCGGCCCTCGTAGGCGCCGTAATCCCACTCCGCGAGATCCGGGTCGATCGTGCAGCGGTCGCCGAAACCCGCCAGCGCGCAGGTCGTGGCCGCCCGGCTCGACGGGCTCGACCAGACCTCCGCGTAGGTGCGGGCCGCCAGGCGCGGGGCGAGGGCGCGCGCCGCCTCCTCGCCCTCCGGCGTCAGGGGGATGTCGCTGCGCCCGGTATGCTGACCGGACCGGCTCCAGGCGGTCTCGCCGTGGCGGACCAGCGTGATCTGCGGGAACGGGCTCTCGGCCATGGGCGCCTCCCGGGCGCGCGGTCCGCGGCCCTGCCATCGATCCTGCCGTCAATGCGGCCGCCGCGCTACCGTCTCATCGGCTCGGCACGATCGCCTCAGGCCGATTCAAGATCGCGCTTGCGTCCGCGTCGAAACGGACATAAACATATCTTTATGTCTATCGAACGCAGGCAAGAGGCGGGGTCGATCCCCTTTCCGGAAGCCCTGGGCGTCCTGCGTGCGGCCGCGGAGGAGACGCGCCTGCGCATCCTGGCGCTCCTCGTCGAGGGTGAGCTGTCGGTCTCCGACCTCACCGACATCCTCGGCCAGTCCCAGCCGCGGATCTCCCGCCACCTTAAGCTCCTGGTGGAGGCAGGGCTGGTCGAGCGCCACCGCGAGGGGGCCTGGGCGTTCTTCCGGCTGTCCGACGCCCGCGCCGGCCTGGCGGACCCGCTGCTGTCCGGGCTCGACCGGACCGCGCCGCCGCTCTCGGAGGACCGCGCGCGGCTCGATGCCGTCCGGGCGCAGCGGGCCGAGGCGGCCACGACCTTCTTCGCCCGGCTGGCTCCCAAATGGGACGAGCTGCGCTCCCTGCACGTGCCCGAGGCGATCGTGGAGGCCGCGGTGCTCGACGCCCTGGGCGACCGCCCGATCGGCAGCCTGATCGATCTCGGGACCGGCACCGGCCGGATGCTCGGCCTCCTGGCGCCCCGGGCCGGCCGGGCCACCGGCCTCGATTCGAGCCACGCCATGCTGTCCGTCGCCCGGGCCAACCTGGAGCGCCAGGGCCTCGCGCGGGTCGATCTGCGGCAGGGCGACATTCACGCGCCGCCCTTCGCGCGGGCGAGTTTCGACCTCGTCGTGGTCCATCAGGTGCTGCATTATCTCGACGACCCGGCCCGGGCGCTCCGCGGCGCCGCGCGGCTCGTGGCGCCGGGCGGCCGCCTGCTGGTGGTGGATTTCGCGCCGCACGATCTGGAGTTCCTGCGCACCGGACAGGCCCACCGGCGCCTCGGCTTCTCGGCCGACCAGGTCTCCGGCTGGCTCGCCGAGGCCGGCCTCGCCACGGTCGCCACCCGCGATCTGGCGCCGCGCGAGTCCGGCCAGCTCACCGTCACCCTCTGGCTGGCCCAGGACGGGCTGACCGACACAGAACAGCCTCAGCGCGCCGTCGCCTGAGACACCGAACTCCGCAGACTTCGTCTGAACCGACCGACATAGAGGACGAGACCCCGATGCGCCGCTCCACCCACCGCGCCAGCCGCGACGGCTACCACCCGATCCGCGTCTCGATCGAGTTCTTCCCGCCGAAGACCGACGAGATGGAGAAGATCCTCTGGAACTCCATCGAGCGCCTCGCGCCGCTGCAGCCGAGCTTCGTCTCGGTGACCTACGGGGCCGGCGGCTCGACCCGCGAGCGCACCCACAACACGGTCGCCCGGATGGTCCGCGAGACCGGCCTCAAGCCCGCCGCCCACCTCACCTGCGTGGACGCCTCCCGCGACGAGATCGACGCGGTGGTGCAGTCCTACTGGGACGCGGGCGTGCGCCACATCGTGGCCCTGCGCGGCGACCCGGCCGAGGGCGTCGGCCACGCCTACCGGCCCCATCCGGAAGGCTACGCCTCGACCGCCGAGCTGGTGCAGGGGATCAAGCGGATCGGCGACTTCAAGGTCTCGGTCTCGGCCTACCCCGAGAAGCATCCCGAGGCGGCCTCGCTGGACGCCGACATCGACGCCCTGAAGGCCAAAGTCGATGCCGGGGCCGATCAGGCGATCACCCAGTTCTTCTTCGAGAACGAGATCTACCTGCGCTACCTGGAGAAGGTCCGGGCGGCCGGGATCACCATCCCGATCATCCCGGGCATCCTGCCGGTGCAGAACTTCAAGCAGGCGGCGAACTTCGCCCGCCGCACCGGCGCCTCGGTGCCCTACTGGCTGGCCGCCCGGTTCGAGGGGCTGGAGGACGACGTGGAGACCCGCCGGCTCGTGGCCGGCGCGGTGGCGGCCGAGCAGGTGCTCGACCTCGTGGACGAGGGCGTCAACGACTTCCACTTCTACTCGATGAACCGCTCCGACTTGGTCTACGCGATCTGCCACCTGCTCGGCCTGCGCGCCCAGGCGCCGAAGCTGGCGGCCGCGAAGGCCGCGGCTTAAATTCTCGGGGCCGCGGTCCGTCATCGCGAGCGCAGCGAAGCGACCCAGGGTAGCGCGACATCCGTGAGCGTGGCGCGGCTGGATTGCTTCGCTGCGCTCGCAAAGACGGCTTGTGTCCGAGACAGCAGCCAGGGCACGCACGAGAGACCGAAGATCCCCCTCCACCTCGTCCTGAGGGGCCGCGTGAGCGGCCCCGAAGGAGGGCTCCAGGGAACACCGAGATATCAGGCGGCCTCCTGCGAGGCCTCCGCTTCGCTCCGGCACCTCGGGACGAGGTGATCTGACAGGACGCACGATGACCGATTTTGCCCCCGTCGACGGCACCGAGATCGCGAAGGCCCTGCGCCAGCGCGCCGCGGAGAAGATCCTCGTCCTCGACGGGGCGATGGGCACCGTGATCCAGCGGCTGAAGTTCTCGGAAGAGGATTTCCGCGGCGACCGGTTCAAGGATCACGGCCACGATCAGAAGGGCAACAACGACCTCCTGATCCTGACCCAGCCCGACGCGATCCGGCAGATCCACCTCGACTACTTCCTGGCCGGCGCCGACGTCTGCGAGACCAACACCTTCTCGGGCACCACCATCGCCCAGGCCGATTACGGCATGGAGTCGATCATCCACGAGCTGAACGCTCAAGGAGCGCGGCTCGCCCGTGAGGCCGCCAAGCTCGCCGAGCAGAAGGACGGACGCCGCCGCTTCGTGGCCGGCGCCATCGGCCCGACGAACCGGACTTTGTCGATCTCGCCGGACGTGAACAACCCGGGCTTCCGGGCCGTGACCTTTGACCAGGTGAAGCAGGCCTACGTGGAGCAGGTCCGCGGCCTGATCGACGGCGGTGCCGAGCTGATCCTGATCGAGACCATCTTCGACACGCTGAACGCCAAGGCCGCAGTGGCGGCGGCGTGGCAAGTCTTCGACGAGACCGGCATCCGCCTGCCGATCCAGATCTCCGGCACCATTACCGACCTCTCGGGCCGCACCTTATCGGGCCAGACGCCGGCGGCCTTCTGGCACTCCCTGCGCCATTCCGAGCCGCTGACCTTCGGCCTCAACTGCGCGCTCGGCGCCCGGGAGATGCGCGGCCACATCGCCGAGCTGTCGCGGATCTGCGACACGCTGGTCTGCGCCTACCCGAATGCCGGCCTGCCGAACGAGTTCGGCCTCTACGACGAGAGCCCGGAGGCGATGGGCAAGCTGGTCGGCGAGTTCGCCGAATCCGGCCTCGTCAACATGGTCGGCGGCTGCTGCGGCACCACCCCGGACCATATCCGCGCCATCGCGGAGGCCGTCGCCGGCAAGGCGCCGCGGCCGATCCCCGAGGTGCCGCGCCTGATGCGGCTCTCGGGCCTGGAGCCCTTCGTCCTCACGCCGGAAATCCCCTTCGTGAACGTGGGCGAGCGCACGAACGTCACCGGCTCGGCCAAGTTCCGCAAGCTCATCACCAACGGCGACTACGCGGCGGCGCTCGACGTCGCCCGCGATCAGGTGGCAGCCGGCGCCCAGGTGATCGACGTCAACATGGACGAGGGCCTGCTCGACTCCCAGAAGGCGATGGTCGAGTTCCTGAACCTCGTCGCCGCCGAGCCCGACATCGCCCGGGTGCCCGTGATGGTCGATTCCTCGAAGTTCGAGGTGATCGAGGCCGGCCTGAAGTGCATCCAGGGCAAGCCGATCGTGAACTCGATCTCGATGAAGGAGGGCGAGGAGAAGTTCATCGAGGCCGCCAAGGTCTGCCGCTCCTACGGGGCCGCCGTGGTGGTGATGGCCTTCGACGAGCAGGGGCAGGCGGATTCCTACGAGCGCAAGGTCGAGATCTGCACCAAGGCCTACCGGATCCTGACCGAGCAGGTCGGCTTCCCGCCCGAGGACATCATCTTCGATCCGAACATCTTCGCCGTCGCCACCGGTATCGAGGAACACAACCCGTACGGCGTGGCCTTCATCGAGGCGACCCGCACGATCCGCGAGACCCTGCCGCACGCCCATATCTCGGGCGGCGTCTCGAACCTGTCCTTCGCGTTCCGCGGCAACGAGCCGGTGCGCGAGGCGATGCACGCGGTGTTCCTGTTCCACTGCATCAAGGCCGGCATGGACATGGGCATCGTCAATGCCGGCCAGCTCGCCGTGTATGACGAGATCCCGGCGGAGCTGCGCGAGCTGTGCGAGGACGTGGTCCTCAACCGCCGCGACGATTCCACCGAGCGCCTGCTGGAGGCCGCCGAGCGCTTCAAGACCGGCGCCTCGGCCCAGGCCAAGACCGCCGACCTGACGTGGCGCGAGGCGCCCGTCGAGAAGCGCATCGAGCACGCGCTGGTCAACGGCATCACCGAGTACATCGTGGCCGACACCGAGGAGGCGCGACAGAAGGCCGAGCGCCCGCTCCACGTCATCGAGGGCCCGCTGATGGCCGGCATGAACGTGGTCGGCGACCTGTTCGGCTCCGGAAAGATGTTCCTGCCCCAAGTCGTGAAGTCGGCCCGCGTGATGAAGCAGGCGGTCGCCTATCTCGAGCCGTTCATGGAGGAGGAGAAGCGCGCCAACGGCGGCGACGGCAAGCGACAGGCCGCCGGCAAGGTGCTGATGGCCACCGTGAAGGGCGACGTCCACGACATCGGCAAGAACATCGTCGGCGTCGTGCTGGCCTGCAACAACTACGAGATCATCGATCTCGGCGTGATGGTGCCGGCCGCCAAGATCCTGGAGACCGCCAAGACCGAGAAGGTCGACATCGTCGGCCTGTCCGGCCTGATCACACCGTCGCTCGATGAGATGGTCCACGTGGCGGGCGAGATGGAGCGCGAGGGTCTCGACGTGCCGCTGCTGATCGGCGGCGCCACCACGAGCCGCGTCCACACGGCGGTGAAGATCCACCCGGCCTACGCCAAGGGTCAGGCGGTCTACGTCACCGACGCGAGCCGCGCGGTCGGCGTGGTGTCGAGCCTGATCTCGAAGGAGACCCGTGGGCCGACGATCGAGAAGGTCCGGGCCGAGTACGCCAAGGTCGCCGACGCCCACAGGCGCTCGGAGGCCGACAAGCAACGGCTGCCGCTCGCCAAGGCGCGGACCAACGCGTTCAAGATCGACTGGTCGGGCTACAAGCCGGCGAAGCCCTCCTTCACCGGCACGAGGGTCTACGGCTCCTACGAGGTCGCCGACCTCGTGCCCTACATCGACTGGACGCCGTTCCTGCAGACCTACGAGTTCAAGGGCCGCTTCCCGGCGCTCCTGGACGATCCCGAGCAGGGCCCGGCCGCCCGCGCCCTCTACGAGGACGCGCAGGCGATGCTGAAGCAGATCGTCGAGGAGCGCTGGTTCAATCCGAAGGCGGTGATCGGCTTCTGGCCGGCCAACAGCGTCGGCGACGACATCGCGCTCTACACGGGCGAGAGCCGGTCGGAGCGGCTCGCCACCTTCCACGGCCTGCGCCAGCAGCTCTCGAAGCGCGACGGCCGGTCGAACACCTGCCTGTCGGACTTCGTGGCGCCGGCCGAGACCGGCATCGCCGACTATGTCGGCGGCTTCGTGGTGACGGCGGGCCTGGAGGAGGTGCGGATCGCCGAGCGGTTCGAGCGGGCCAACGACGATTACCGGGCGATCCTCGTGAAGGCGCTCGCCGACCGCATCGCCGAGGCCTTCGCCGAGCGGATGCACGAGCGGGTGCGCAAGGAGTTCTGGGGCTACGCGTCCGACGAGGCCTACGCCCCCGAGGAGCTGGTGCTGGAGAAGTACGACGGCATCCGCCCGGCCCCGGGCTACCCGGCCCAGCCCGACCACACCGAGAAGACCACCCTGTTCGACCTGCTGAAGGCGGAGAGCCGGATCGGCGTGAAGCTCACCGAGTCCTACGCGATGTGGCCGGGTTCCTCGGTATCGGGGATCTACATTGCCCACCCGGAGGCGCACTATTTCGGCGTCGCCAAGGTGGAGCGGGATCAGGTCGAGGATTACGCCGCCCGCAAGGGGATGGATGTCCGCGACGTCGAGCGCTGGCTCGGCCCGATCCTGAACTACGATCCGACGCGGTACATGCCGCAGGCGGCGGAGTAGGGGCGGGGCACCACCGTCATCGCGAGCGTAGCGAAGCGAGCCAGGGCCGCACGACATCTGTCGGCGTGACGCCCCTGGATTGCTTCGCTCCTCTCGCAAGGACGGCAGGGCGGCGCGAGCCGCCCATCCAACCTCAGCAGGTCCCCGCACCCCGCGTGTTCACGTACAGTGAATAGACCGAGTGCGTGGACGTCATCAGCAGCAGGTTGCGGTTGAGTCCGCCGAAGCACAGGTTGGCGCAGCGCTCCGGCAGGCGGATCCGGCCGATCAGCTTGGCCTGAGGCGAGAGCACGATGACCCCGTCCTCGGCCTCGCTCATCCCCCAGCCGCACCAGAGATTGCCGTCGACGTCGACCTTAAAGCCGTCCGGCGTGCCGGTCCCGGCATCGTAGAAGACGCGGCCGTTGGCGGTCCTGGTGCCGTTCTCGACCACGTCGTAGACGCGGATCAGGCGGTTGGGCTTCGCCCGGGCCTCGATCACGTAGAGCTTCGACTCGTCCGGCGAGAAGCACAGGCCGTTCGGCCCCGCCACGCCCTCAACCGCGACGCTGGCCTGTCCCGTCTTCGGATCGATCCGGTAGATGTAGCCCGGTAGCTCCGGCGCCGCCATCGACTCGTGCGGGTTCGGCCCGAAGGCCGGATCGGTGAACCAGATCGCCCCATCGGAATGGCAGACCACGTCGTTCGGCGAGTTCAGCGGCTTGCCGTCGAACCGGTCGAGCAGCGTGGTGATGGTGCCGTCATGCTCGGTGCGGGTGACGCTGCGGGTCCTGTGCTGGCAGGTGATCAGCCGGCCCTGCCGGTCGCGGGTGTTGCCGTTGGCGTAGTTCGACGGCTTGCGGAACACCGAGACCGTGCCCGACGCCTCCTCCCATTTCATGATCCGGTCGTTGACCACGTCGCTGAACAGCAGCGACCCCATGTCGCCGAACCAGACCGCCCCCTCGGCCCAGCGGAAGCCGGTGGCGACCCGCTCCACCGTTGCCGAGGCGAGCCGGTACTTGGCGAAGGCCGGGTCGAGGATCTCGACGGCCGGGTCCGGCACCCGCTGCGACGGCTCCCAGCCGGCCCCGGCCGCCCGCGCGGCGCCGAGCAGGGCCGCTCCGGCGAGCAGGCCCCTGCGTGCGATCGTCACCATGTTACCTCCCTGTGGTTGGGCCCGCCGCCTGTTGCCGACGGCTCGGGCCGGTCAGTGGATCTCGGGTTCCGGGATCCCCCCGGCGCCCTCCAGAAAGTCGAAATCGCAGCCCTCGTTGGCCTGCCGCACGTGCTGGGCGAACAGCCGGTTGTAGCCCCGCGGATAAGACCGGTCCGGCGGCTGGAACGCCTTCACCCGCGCCGCGATCTCGGCGTCGTCGAGGTGCAGGTGGATCTGCCGCCCGGGCACGTCCACGGTGATGAGGTCGCCGTCGCGCACGGCCGCGAGCGGACCGCCCGCGGCCGATTCCGGCGCCACGTGCAGGATGCAGGCACCGTAGCTCGTGCCGCTCATCCGCGCGTCCGAGATGCGGACCATGTCGCGCACGCCCTGCCGGAGCAGCACCTTAGGGATCGGCAGCATGCCCCATTCCGGCATGCCGGGGCCGCCGATCGGGCCGGCATTGCGCAGGATCATCACGTGGTCGGGCGTGACGTCGAGGTCGAGGTCGTTCACCGCCGCGCTCATCGCGTCGTAGCTGTCGAAGACCAGCGCGGGACCGGTGTGCTGCAGCAACCGCGGGTCGGCGGCCGGCGGCTTGATCACGCAGCCGTCCGGGGCGAGGTTGCCGTACAGGATCGCGGTCCCGCCCATGGCCACGATCGGCCGGTCGAGCGGGCGGATCACGTCGTCGTTGAACACCCGCATGCCGGCGAGCCCGTCGCCGATCGTTCCGCCGGTGACCGAGCGGGCGTCGAGGTGGAGGAGGGGGGACAGGCGCGCCATCAGGGCGCGGATGCCGCCCGCGATGTGGAAATCCTCCATGAGCCACTGACCCGAGGGCCGGAGGTTGGCGATGACCGGCACCTTCTGGGCGAACTCGTCGAACTCGGTGAGCTTGACCGGGATACCGGCCCGACCGGCCATGGCCACGAGGTGGATCATCGCGTTGGTGGAGCCGGCGAGCGCGTTGTGGACCACCAGCGCGTTGTCGACCGAGCGGCGGTCGAGGATGTCGGACGGCTTCAGGTCCTCCCAGATCATCTCGACGATCCGCCGGCCGCAGGCGCCGGCCATGCGCGGATGGTCGGCGTCGGCCGCCGGGATCGAGGCCGAACCGGGCAGCGATAAACCCAGGGCCTCAGTGATCGCCGTCATGGTCGAGGCCGTGCCCATGGTCATGCAGGTTCCGGCGGAGCGGGCGATGCCCGCCTCCATGTCGTTCCATTCCTGCGTCGTGATGTTCCCGGCCTCCTTCTCGGCCCAGTACTTCCAGACATCCGAGCCCGAGCCCAGGATCGTCCCGCCGAAATGGCCGCGCATCATCGGTCCCGCCGGCAGGAACACCATCGGCAGGTTCATGGAGATCCCGCCCATCACCGTGCCGGGTGTGGTCTTATCGCAGCCGCCCATCAGCACCGCGCCGTCCACGGGGTGCTGGCGCAGCAGTTCTTCCACCTCCATGGCCAGGAGGTTGCGGTAGAGCATCGTGGTCGGCTTGACGAAGTTCTCCGACAGCGACAGCGCCGGCAGCTCGATCGGGAAGCCGCCCGCCTGCCAGACGCCGCGCTTCACGTGCTCGACGCGCTCGCGGAAATGCTGGTGGCAGGGGTTGATGTCGCTCCAGGTGTTGATGATGCCGACGATCGGCTTGCCGGTGAAATCCGCCCGCTCGTAGCCCATCTGCAGCATGCGCGAGCGGTGGCCGAAGCTGCGCAGGTCGGTGGCGCCGAACCAGCGCTGGCTGCGCAGATCCTCCAGGGTCTTCTTGCGCGCGGTCATCGCTCTGTCTCCGGTCTCACGCGTTCGACCCGGCCGGGCGGCCCGCGACGAGCGTGATCGCCGCGGCGGCGAGCGCGCAAGCCGCCAGGAAATAGAGGCCGGCCTCGTAGGTCCCGGTGTAATCCTTCAGCCAGCCCAGGACGTAGGGGCCGACGAAGCCGCCGAGATTGCCGATCGCGTTGATCAGCGCGATCCCCCCGGCGGCCGCGGGCCCGGCCAGGAACTCCCCCGGCATCGCCCAGAAGGCGGGCTTGCTCCCGTAGAGCCCGATCGTGGCCACCGACATCGCCGCGAGCGCCCAGAGGCTGCCGAGCATGGGGCCGGAGACGACGAGGCCGAGGGCGGCGACCAGCGCGGCGATCGCGAAGTGCCAGCGGCGCTCGTCGCGCCGGTCCGACGACCAGCTCCAGGCGATCATGCCCAGGGTCCCGACGCCGTAGGGCACCGCCGTCGCGACCCCCGTCTCCCAGTCGGTGAGGTGCAGGCTCTTCAGGATCGGCGGCAGGAAGAAGGTGATGCCGTAGGTGGCGGTACCGATGCTGAAGTATATCGCGCCCAGCGCGAGCACGCGCCGGTCGGTCAGGACCTGCCCCAGAGTGAAGGGCCCGTGGGCCCGGACCGTGCCGTCCCGCTCCGCCGCGATCGCGGTCCCGAGCCACAACCGCTCCTCGGACGTGAGCCACGCGGCCTGTTCGGGCCGGTCGGTCATCAGCGCCAGGACCGCGAAGGCCAGCAAGATCGAGGGCGCCGCCTCGAGGAGGAACAGCCACTGCCAGCCGTGCAGGCCGAGCGCCCCGTCGAGCTGGAGCAGCGCCCCAGAGATCACCGCCGTTAGGGCGTTCGAGCCCGGGACCGCGAGGAACAGCGCGGCGACCACGCGCGCCCGGTACCGCTTCGGGAACCAGTAGGTGAAGTAGAGGATCACGCCGGGGAAGAAGCCGGCCTCGGCCACGCCCAGCAGGAAGCGCAGGGCGAGGAAGCTCGTCGGGCCGGTGATGAGCGCCATGCTGCCCGCCACCAGCCCCCAGGTGACCATGATCCGGGCGATCCAGAGCCGCGCCCCGGCGCGCTCCAGGAGGACGTTGCTCGGCACTTCGAAGATGACGTAGCCGAGGAAGAAGATGCCGGCCGCCCAGCCGTAGACCGTGGCGGAGAACCCGAACTCCCGGCTCAGCCCGAACGCGGCGAAGCCCACGTTGGTCCGGTCCATGTAGGCGACGAAGTAGATGAGGACGATCAGCGGCAGCAGACGCCGCGACACCTTGGCGACCGTCCGCCGCTCGATCTCCGGCGCCGCATCGCCCCCGCGCAATCCCGCCGCCATGGCGTCCCCCCGAGCCGAATCCGACGCGTCCCGGCCCTTTGCCGATCGCGGGCCGGGCCGGAGCGGGCCGGTGCGGCACGCTCAGCGGCCGGTCCGCGTCCGCCAGGCGGCGAAATCGGCGAGGCTCTGCTCGTCGGTGGCAGGGTAGAGGCCGAGGATTGTGCGGCCCTTGCGTACCTCCTCGGTGACGAAATCCTCGTAGGCGGTCATCTCCACGGCCTCGTCGGCGACCGCGTCAGCGAGGTGGGCCGGGATCACCGCCACCCCGTCGCCGTCGCCGACGATCACGTCGCCGGGGAAGACGGGCGCGTCGCCGCAGCCGATCGGCACGTTGATGTCGATCGCCTGGTGGACCGTGAGGTTCGTCGGCGCCGACGGGCGCGCGTGGTAGCTCGGCATCTCGAGCCGGGCGATCTCGTCGGCATCGCGGAAGCCGCCGTCGGTGACGAGCCCGGCGCAGCCGCGCACCATCAGCCGGGTCGCCAGGATCGAGCCCGCGGAGGCGGCCCGGGCGTCCTTCCGGCTGTCGATCACCATCACGGCGCCGGACGGGCACTCCTCCACGGCCTTGCGCTGCGGGTGCGCGCGGTCGCGGAACACCGTGATCGGGTTCAGGTCCTCCCGGGCCGGGATGTAGCGCAGGGTGTAGGCCTCGCCGACCATCGTCGGGCCGCCGGCCTTCAGGGGCAGCACGCCCTGGATCATCTGGTTGCGGAAGCCGCGCTTGTAGAGGGCGGTCATCAGCGTGGCCGTGCTGACGGTCTTCAGCTTGGCGCGCGTCTCAGGGGACAACCCGGACATCCGCTTCTCCTCCCCGGGCCTCGGTCTCGGCACCCGCGGACGGTGACAATCACGCGTCGCTTGCGCCGGCCTTGGCTCCCGCCCGCGCTGGGCGCGGACTGATATCCCAGCTCTTGAGTAACACGGGGCGCCGCGCCATTGTCAACCGGCGCGGGTCGCGACAGACACGGGCGGAGATCGACGGGGAAGCCCTTGGCCGAATTGGACTTTGTGGGCGGCGGCAGCGCCTCGGCGGCGGAGGCGCGCAGGCCGCGCTCGCTCGCCGAGACCGCCTACGACGCCATCGAGCAGATGATCATCAGCCGCCGCCTCGCGCCGGGCGCGATGGTCTCGGAGGGCGAACTCGGCGCGGAGCTGGGCCTCGGCCGGACCCCGGTCCGCGAGGCCCTGGCACGGCTGAAGACGATCGGGTTCGTGGAGGTCCACCCGCGCCGCGGCGTCCTCGTCACCCAGGTCGACATCATCAGGCACCTCGAGCTGCTGGAGGTGCGGCGGCCCCTCGACGAGACCGTGGCCCGCTGCGCCATCGCGCGGGGCACCGAGGACGACATGGCGCGGCTGCTGGACCGCGTCGGCGGGCTGCGCCGCACCGCGGAGGCCCGCGACCGGGAAGCGTATTTCCGGCACAAGCGCGCCCTGCACGAGGGGCTGGTCGGCGCCGCCTACAACCCGACGCTCGCCGGCACCATGGCGGCGCTGCACGCGCAGTCGCGCCGGTTCTGGTACACCTACGAGCCGACCGCGAGCTTCCCGGACTGCGCCGCCATCCACGCGGCGATCGTGTCGGGCATCGCGGCGCGCGACGCGGGGGCGGCCCTTGCCGGGATCGGGACGCTGTTCGACTTTCTCGACCGGATGACGCGCCGGGCCCTCGACCGGCGCCCCCTGGTCTGACAGGTTGACCGCCCCGAACCCGCCCCTATCCTGAGACTGGGATATCAGACGCATCTCAGCGGCGGGCGGATCCACGGCCGATCCCGGCGCCATGCCCCGGACGCGGCCCGAGCGCCAGGGAGGAACGGCTTGAGCGGATTGCCCCCACGCACCGGCGCGCAGGTGCTCGTCGACCAGCTCCGCGCGCAGGGCGTCGAGCGCGTGACCTGCGTCCCCGGCGAGAGCTATCTCGCGGTGCTCGACGCCCTGCGCGACAGCGGCATCGACGTGCTGGTCTGCCGGCAGGAGGGCGGCGCGGCGATCATGGCCGAGGCCGCCGGCAAGCTCACGGGCCGCCCTGGCATCTGCTTCGTGACCCGGGGGCCCGGCGCCACCAACGCCTCCGCCGGCGTGCACATCGCCCGCCAGGATTCGACGCCGATGATCCTGTTCGTCGGCCAGATCGCCCGGCGCATGCGCGACCGCGAGGCCTTCCAAGAGGTCGACTATCGCCAGATGTTCGGCGGCGTCGCCAAGTGGGCGGTGGAGATCGACGACGCGGCGCGCATCCCGGAGATCCTCGCCCGGGCCTTCCGGGTCGCGCTGCAGGGCCGCCCGGGCCCCGTCGTGGTCGCCCTGCCGGAGGACATGCTCGACGACGTCGCGGCCGTGCCGGACGCGCCGCGCGTCGTCCCGGCCGCGCCGGCCCCGTCGGGGGACGATCTCGCGCGCCTGCGGGCCATGCTGGCGGAGGCGCGGCGGCCGGTGGTGCTGCTCGGCGGCTCCCGCTGGACGGAAGGCGCCGTCGCCGCCCTGGCCGCCTGGGCCGAGCGCCACGACCTGCCGGTGGCGGTCTCGTTCCGGCGGGCGCAGCTCTTCCCCGCCGACCACCCGAACTTCGCGGGCGAGCTCGGGATCGGGCCGAACCCGGCGCTGCTCGCCCGGATCCGGGAGGCCGACCTGCTGCTGATGGTGGGCGGGCGCCTCTCCGAGATGCCGGCGCAGTCCTACGGCCTGCTCGGCATCCCCGATCCCGGCCTGCCGCTGGTCCACGTCCACGCCGACGCGGCGGAACTCGGCCGGGTCTACCAGCCGGCGCTGGCGATCGAGGCGGCGCCCGAGACCTTCTGCGCGGTCCTGCCGGAGTTCGAGGCCACCGGCACCGGCCGCGCCGCCGAGGCCCATGCCGCCTACCGCGCGTGGTCCGAGACGCCGGAGCCGAAGCCCGGCGCGTTCCAGTACGGCGCGGCGATCGCGTGGCTGCGCGAGCGGCTGCCGCCGGACGCGGTGATCTGCAACGGCGCCGGCAACTTCGCCACCTGGGTCCACCGCTATTACCGGTTCCGCGCCTTCGGCACGCAGCTCGCACCGACCTCCGGCTCGATGGGCTACGGCCTGCCCGCCGCCGTGATGGCGAAGCGCAGCCGCCCGGAACGGATCGTCGTGGCGCTGGCCGGCGACGGCGACGTGATGATGACCGTGCAGGAATTCGCGACCGCGGTTCAGTACGGGATCGCCGTCGTGGTGGTGGTGCTCGACAACGGCATGTACGGCACGATCCGGATGCACCAGGAGCGCGAGTATCCCGGCCGCGTCTCGGCGACCGAGCTGCGCAACCCCGACTTCGCGGCGCTGGCCCGCGCCTTCGGCGGCCACGGCGAACGGGTGGAGCGCACCGAGGAGTTCGCCCCCGCCTTCGAGCGCGGCCTCGCCTCCGGGCTGCCGGCGATGATCCACTGCCTCGTCGATCCCGAGGCGCTGACCCCGACCATGACCCTCGCGGCCATCCGCGAGAAGGCCCTGGCGGCGCAGCGGGGCTGACCGCCCGCACGCGCGCCGTCCCGGTGCGGCCCGCCCGCACCCCCACCGAGAGGAGCAGCTCATGACCCTGCGCGGCGAGAACCTGATCGGCGCCGAGGCGCGGCGCGGCACCGAGGCGGCCTTCCGGGCCGTCGAGGCGGCCACCGGACAGGCCCTGGAGCCGGACTTCCCGGGCGCGAGCCGGAGCGACCTCGACCGGGCCTGCGCGCTCGCCGAGGCCGCCTTCGACACCTTCCGCGAGACCGACCCGGAGGCGCGGGCCGGCTTCCTGGAAGCGATCGCCGCGAACATCCTGGAGATCGGGGATGACCTCGTCACCCGCTGCATGGCCGAGACGGGGCTGCCCCGGCCGCGGATCGAGGGCGAGCGCGCCCGGACGGTCGGCCAGCTGCGCCTGTTCGCCGGCGTCGTCCGCGAGGGCAGCTACGTCGAGGCGCGGATCGACCCGGCCCTGCCGGACCGCAAGCCGCTGCCCCGTCCGGACCTGCGCCTGCGCCGGATCGCCGTCGGCCCGGTGGCGGTGTTCGGCGCCTCGAACTTCCCGCTGGCCTTCTCGGTGGCGGGGGGCGACACCGCCTCGGCCCTGGCGGCGGGCTGCCCGGTGGTGGTCAAGGCCCATCCCGCCCATCCCGGCACCTCGGAGCTCGTCGGCCGCGCCGTCCAGAAGGCGGTTGCGTCCTGCGGCCTGCCGGAGGGGACCTTCTCGCTGCTGTTCGATGCCGGCCAGTCGATCGGGCAGGGGCTGGTGGCCGATCCCCGGATCGCGGCCGTCGGCTTCACGGGCTCGCGCCGGGGCGGCACCGCCCTGATGGCGATCGCGGCCGGGCGCCCGTCGCCGATCCCGGTCTACGCCGAGATGAGCAGCATCAACCCGGTGCTGCTGTTCCCCGGCGCGCTCGCCGCGCGGGGTGCCGCGATCGGCAAGGCATTCGCGGCCTCGCTGACGCTCGGCGCCGGGCAGTTCTGCACCAATCCCGGCCTGATCCTGGCGCTGCCGGGTCCGGGTCTCGACGCCTTCCTCGAGGCGGCCGGCGCGGCCCTGCGCGAGAGCCCGGCCGCGACCATGCTGACGCCCGGCATCCAGCGCGCGTACCGCGAGGCCGTGGCGCGGGTGGCCGGCCACGCCGCCGTCACCCGCATCGCCGAGGGCACGGAGGGCGGGGCGACCCAGGGCCGGGCGACCCTGTTCGCCGCGGACTCGGACGTGTTCCTGGCGGATCCCGAGCTGCAGGAGGAGATGTTCGGCGCCTCGGGGCTCGTGGTGCGCTGCGCGGACTTCGCCGCGATGCGGGCGGTCCTGGAGCGTCTGGAGGGTCAGCTCACGGCCTCGCTGCACCTCGCGCCGGAGGATCACGCGGCCGCCCGGGACCTGCTGCCGCTCCTGGAGCGCCGCGTCGGCCGGATCCTGGTGGACGGGTTCGGGACCGGCGTCGAGGTGGCGCACGCCATGGTGCATGGTGGGCCTTACCCGGCGACCTCGGACGGGCGCACGACCTCGGTGGGCAGCCTCGCGATCGACCGGTTCCTGCGGCCGGTGAGCTACCAGGACGTCCCCGACGCCCTGCTGCCGGCGGCGCTCCAGGCCGCCAACCCGCTGGGCCTGCCCCGCCGGATCGACGGCACGCCCGAGCGCCGCTGAGCGACGGCTTGCGGGGGCCGGGAGGCCGCGATCCGCCGCTTGCCAGGGGCGGGCGCGGCGTCTAGACAGCCTCCGCTCACCTTGGGGCGTCGCCAAGTGGTAAGGCAGCGGTTTTTGGTACCGCCATTCCCAGGTTCGAATCCTGGCGCCCCAGCCATCCCCCGATTTCGCGTGCCGATCCCGTAGGTTAGGCGGAACCACCCTTGGGTGGCGCCTGAGTGGTCCACATCGCTGGTCCACATCAGGGGCTTCGGGGTGCGGCACGGGCACTACCTTCAGAAGCGGGGCGACCGCTACCGGTTCCGGGTACGACTGCCGGCCGGGATTGCGCCATTCACCCTGCCGGGCGAGATTGTCGTGAACCTGAAGACGAATTCGCGGCCCCTCGCTATCACGCGGGCGCGGGCGCTCCGCGTAGCTCTGGATCCGCTCTTGACCGACCTCGCCCTGACCCTCGACCGTCCCGAAGCCGACCGTCTGGTTCGCGGCTGGATCGACCGGCACGCTCAGGAGTGGGAGGTGAACATCGCCACCACCGGCGGCCTCGCCTACTTCACGAAGGCGGAGGGCGAGGTGATGGGACCTGCCCAGTCTCGGGAGATGGACGACCTGATGCGGGTCGTCGGCGACATGATGGTCCGCCCCCGGCTGAAGGCCACGGCCCAGGCGGCGCTCTCGGGGCGCCGGCCCGACGCGTTGCAGAGCCTTGAGCCCGTCGTGGCGGGGGCCATGGAGGACATCGCGCCGGAGATCGACCGGGACAGCCCGGACGGCCACTTCCTCGCCCGAACCATCCTGCGGGGGTTTGCCACCCTCCTTGACGAGCGTGCCGAGGCCGAGCGTGGCAGCCTCACGCCTGTACCGCGCCATGTGGCGCCCCGCCGGCTTGAGAAGCCGGCGGCCCCGCCACCCTCGATCCCGTTCCTGTCGCGGTGGACCGAGTTTGAGACAGCGAAGCGCAACGACGGCCGCTGGAAGGCCGACACGGCCTCGAACGCGGCCTCGTCCCGCAAACTCTTCCTTGGGCTCATGGGCGAGAAGGCGGCGTCGGCGGTGAAGCGGCAGGACGCGTCGGAGTGGCGTGCCCTCCTGTTCCGCCTCCCACGGCTCTACGACAAGGCACGCGACTGGCGTGACCTCCCCGTGCGCGAGATTATCCAGTCCGCCGACGCTCGGGATGCGGTGGCCGAACCCGGGGTTGAGCCCGTGGCTCGCCTTAAGCTCGCCACCGTGGACAAGCACTTCGGCAACCTTCAGGAGTACTGGGACTGGTTGCATACGAACGGTCACGTTCCCCAGGCGGACACGAACCCGTTCGAAGGCTTCATTCAGTCCAAGCCCAAGGGGCGGCATGCCCGGCACGAGCGGGATGCTTGGCCGCAGGCGATGGTCGAGAAGCTCTTCACCTCACCGGTGTTCTCGGGCTGCAAGAATCTACAACGTCGAACCGTTGCAGGATCGATGGTCTACCGGGATGCCCGGTTCTGGGTCACGCTCTGGGGGCGGCTCACAGGTGCGCGCGAGGACGAGATCTGCTCGCGAGTCGTGGGCGATATTGAGTTCGTTGCCAACATCGCCATCCTGCGCATTCGGGCCAGCAAGACCGTAGAAAGCCCGCGCGACCTTCCGGTTCCCGAAGCCCTGCTCCGCATGGGTTTTCTTGAACATCGGTACTTCGGGCGCGACCCGAAGGAGCCCTTGTTTCCTGAGCTGATCCCGCAAGGTCCAGGAAAGCGCCGCTCTGCGGCATTCTCTGGGTGGTTCACGTACTACCGAGTGAGGACCGAAACCTACAAGGCGCTGGTCGACTTCCATTCATTCCGGCACAACGTCTCGACCGACTTGCAGAACATGCCCGGCCTGAACATGGGCTGGGCCGACGAGATCACGGGTCACGACAGCCCTATTCGGGCGAGCGAGCGCCAGCGCTACGCCAAGGGTGTCTTCATGAGCCACCTCAAGGAGACCCTCGACCGCATCGAGATCGGCGTGGACCTCACCCATCTCGACTACCACGGTCCTCGGGGCGTGGCGGCGCCCGGCGCGGCCGAGGAGCGCAGGGAGTTCGTCGCCCTCGCCGAGCGGGACATGCAGTTGAAGGCAACGCGTGCGGGAAGGGCCAGAAAGCCGCGACGCTGATGGCGGTGGGAACGGGCCATCGACATATGCATGCAAATCGTCAAGCTTGGGTAATACCCCGTCGCCGTGGCGGGCTGCCGATGCCCGCCCATGCTCCTCGACCCATCCTCCGCTGCTCCCGACCACGGCTCGGCGCCCCATGCGCGCAGGGAACGACGGCGGTCGCGCAAGCCCGCGCTGACCCGCGCCGAGGCGGCCCGTGCCGATACCCGCACCTGCACGATCCTCGAAGCCCACAACATCGATTTCCGCCCTGCCTACGAAACCGTCCTTGTGGCCCTCTCCACGGGGGCGCAGTATCCCCTTAAGGAGACCCGGGACAGGCCACTCTTCGCAGCCCAGTTGCGGTGCCGGGCGGCGGCCATGTGCCTGACCTTCGACGCCTACCGCCAGCGCCACGACCTCGGGAACCTGCGCCTCATCGGCCTGCGGCCCCGGCAGGGGAAGGCCCGACCCGGGACCCTCGCCCAGGCGCTTGCCGCCTTCGCCCGGGACTACGACCGGCGCGTGGGGCGCCTCGTCACGGCCGGCACGATCCGCCCGATGCTGTCGGTCGTCCACATCCGCTACGATGTGACGCTCGGCTTGTGGGATATCCACGCCCATGCCCTGTGGGCCGTAGCGGACGACAAGGTCGATGCCATGTGGATGGGCCTCGGCACGAAGTTCGCGGACAAGTGGATGGACGGGAACAAGGTCAAGAGGCCGGGCGCCGCAGCGAACTACTGCGTCTCTCGCGTCATCGACCACCGCGAAATCATGACGTGGCCCGAAGAGGCTATCCTGGAAGTCTGGAACTTGCCGCGGGTCCGCCTGATGCGGCCAGCCGGGGCCTTCCGCGTCTACCGTGGCACCCTTGAGGGCAAGAAGGTCTGGCGCGAGGGCCACCGCGTCATGGTCGAAGAGCGTCCGGACCTTGGCCCCCGCTGCAAGGCTGCCAAGCGCCCAGGACCGGCGGTGGAGGCGGGTCGGGTGGTTGCCATCGCGAAAAGGAGGGTTGCGGGTGAGGAGACCCTGTGCGCGGTCGTCAAGCGCCCGCGGGCTGCGAAGAACGCCCACGGAATCGATGCCGGGGCCCAGGCCCCGTCGCGCGTGCGCGTAGACCTCGCCTACGGCGAGTACCGCCGTAATTCCCCATCCGCCGATCCGATGCCGCCCCGAACCGCTTTGGCCCCGTGCCCCGTGGTGCCGGCTGCCCCAGTCACCTTTGCGCCCAGGAAAGCCGCCAGGGGGGCCTTGCGCGCTCTCCCGCCCCGGAAGACGTGGATGCTCGCGGCGTGGCCCCCAGGCCCCCTTGGCCGGCTTCCAAGAGCCATCGCCCGCCGGCTCGCCAAGCCGACTGCGGAGCCCCCGTGATCACGTCGCCATCCCGGCGTCTCGGCGTCGCCTCGCTGGCTCCCGTGCCAGTCCGGGACCATCTCGGGCCGGACATTTCGTCGGGCCATCCGCTAGGTCAGACGGCCTCCTTGTGGCGGTCCTGCGCCATCGTCACCGAGAGCTAGGACGGCATCGCCTCGACGGCGCCCCCTCCATCACCATCGTCAGGCGTCCAACGTGGCCCGCCGGGGCGATGAATTGGCCGACCCCGTGGCTTCAGTACGCTTCCTCGACTGCGGCGCCCGTGCCGTACAGCATCACCCTGACCACGAGACCCCGAGCCATAGTGGCATCGACTTCGTCCACCTAGCGGGCGAAGGAAGCGGTGGTAGTCTCCGCAGCCACAGGCGCCCCGTCCTTGAGGGCGTTGACACGGCATTCGCCCGAGCAAGATGCCTCTCCTGAGTTGACGGACGAAGGCCCCACCGTGCTCTATATCTGCCTACTGCTCTGGACGGGATTAACCACCATGCGTCAGTTTGCTGGGGTCCAGCTGGTTGTGTTGGCGGCGCTCGGCCCATGCTTGTTTGGGGCGGCTACATCGGCTTTAGCACAAGGGGCAATTCCAGTCTTTTCGCAGTCCGGGCCTGATGCCGCGGCTTATGGTATTGCGCAAGGCTATCCGGTTGCTCAGCCACTCAAGCGACAGAGTAATATGGTCGGCAACTACAGCCATGCCGATCAGCTCAAGCCGACGCATCTGGTGGCCGCATCCGGCCAGCCATCGTCGCTCTCGCGCGCTTCTCAGGAACTAGCGCTGACCTACACCTTCCAGGGACAGCGCCACACGATCCAGGACTACCTGGACCGCAACCCAACGACCGGCCTGCTGATCGCGCGGGACGACACCATCCTGTTCGAGCATTACCAATACGGTCGCACCGACCATGACCGCTTCTATTCGCAGTCTATGGCCAAGACGATCACGGCCATGCTGATCGGCATCGCGATCGACGAGGGCGCGATCCACTCCATCGACGACACTGCGCAGACCTACGTGCCGGAACTGACCGGCACTGAACTCGGCCGCACGCCGATCCGCGCCTTGCTGCACATGAGTTCCGGCATCCAGTTCAGCGAGGATTACAGCGGCTCTGACGACGACGCCACGCTGAACCGGCTGCTGTTCGGGCCGTCTGACGTGTCGACCGTCCAGGCAGTATCGCGGTTCAACACCCGCGTCAGCCCGCCCGGCACCCTTTGGCACTACGCCAACACCGATCCGGAAGTGCTGGGTTTGGTCCTGGCCCACGCCACGCACATGACAATGTCAGCATACCTCCAGAGCCGCATTTGGCAGCCGATGGGAGCGGAGGCCGACGCGAACTGGATCGTGGACCACACCGGCCAGGAGATCGCCTACTGCTGCTTCAACGCGACGCTGCGGGACTACGCGCGCTTTGGGCTCATGCTCGCGCATGATGGTGCCTGGAACGGCAGACAGATCGTTCCCCGGCAATGGGTGCTGGACGCGACGCAGCCGGTGACGGCCGGGTCTCCCCTCGCGGTGGAGCAGAAGCCGCATCCCTGGGGGTACGGCTATCAGGTCTGGCTGATGCCCGCCCCCCGGCGGACCTTCGTCATGGAGGGTATCGAGGGGCAGCGCATCTTCATCGACCCGGCCACGCACCTGGTGCTCGTGCACACCGCGGTGCGCTTGAAGCCGGTCCGAGATGTCGGCGAGTCGGAGTTGATCGCGGTATGGCGGAGTTTGCTGCGGACAGCGGACGCACCTTAAGCGTGTTGTCCGTTTCCCCCGAGCGGCCGCCCAGTCGGTCCGCTTTGGGTATGCCCTTCACGTACCGCCCTCACGCCGGTTCACTTTCCGAGCTTGGCCGTTTCAAATTGAACTGGTAGGATGTGAACCATCCTAACCGAACTCAGCGGTCCTCCCATGTTCGTGCGTGCCTACCTCCGCGCCTCCACCGACGACCAGGATGCGTCCCGGGCTCGGGCCGACCTTGAGCGCTTCGCCACCGAGCGCGGCCTCACCATCGCGGCGAGCTACGTCGAGACCGCCTCGGGCACGAAGCTCGCCCGGCCCGAACTCTTCCGCCTTCTCGGGGATGCCCGCCCCGGCGACGCGCTGCTGGTGGAGCAGGTGGACCGCCTCTCCCGCCTCACCGCCGAGGACTGGGAGCGCCTCAAGGCCGAGATGGCCGCCCGCCACATCCGCGTCGTCGCCATGGACCTGCCGACCTCCTGGCCCATGGCGAGCGCGCCGGCCGACGCGTTCACCGCCCGGATGTTCGATGCCATCAACGGCATGATGCTCGACATGCTGGCAGCGGTGGCGCGCAAGGATTACGACGACCGGCGCCGCCGGCAGGCCCAGGGGCAGGCGAAGGCCAAGGCGGCGGGCCTCTACCGGGGCCGGGCCGAGGACGTGAAACGGAATGCCGGCATCGTCGCTCTGCTTCAGGCGGGGAAGTCCTGGTCCTCGATCCAGGCGGCTACGGGATGCAGCCGGGCGACCATCGCGAAGCTGGCCAAGCGCGCGAAGGTGGCGGAGACGGACGCGGCGGCGTGAGTGGTGCCGGGCCGGCTGCGACGCCGCAACCCCGCCTGCGGCGGGGTCCTCTGCTTCGCTGCGGCCCTGTGGGTGCCCCGCCGCAACCGACCCGACAAGGGCTGACCGTGCGGCTCCGCCGCGGGGTCCGCACGGGTCGTGCGGTTGCCCAACGACTGGTTGCGACCCGGAGCAGCCGTCCTGAATGTCTGCCTCTGGGCACGCTAACTCTGGTATCCGATGCCGACGCCGCCGCCGCGCTTTCGCCATTAGGTCCGAGACCGCATCGCCGCAGAGTGGAGGATAGCCCTTGAGCCAAACCCCTGATGATGAGCCGCCCGTCGCCCTTGTGACCGGGTCCACCTCCGGCATCGGGGCGGCAATAGCTCGCCGGCTGTCCAGCGATGGCTACGCGGTCGTGTTGCACTCGCGCAATTCTGCGGACACGGGACACGCGCTTGCCGCCGAACTCGGGAAGGCCGCCTACGTCCAGGCCGATCTTGCCGATGACGCCGACAGGGTCAGGCTGGTGCGGCAGGCCACCGCCCGCTGGGGTCGTCTCGATGTTCTGGTCAACAACGCCGGCATCAGCCGGGTCATCCCTCACGCCGACCTCAAGTCCGCCTCGCCGGCGGTCTGGCACGAGCTGCACGAGGTCAACGTGGTGGCACCGTTCCGCCTCGTGGCAGAAGCCGAAACCGCCTTGCGGGCTGCCGCCCGGCGCGGTCGGCCGGCCTGCGTCGTCAACGTCAGTTCGCATGCCGGGGTCAGACCCAAAGGCGCATCGATCCCCTATGCCGCATCGAAGGCGGCGTTGAACCACATGACCCGTCTGCTCGCTGTATCGTTAGCCCCGGACATCCGGGTGAATGCCGTCGCCCCAGGCTTGGTGGATACCCCCCTGACGGCGGATTGGACGGCCGCCCAGACGCTGTGGCGGGAGCGTTCGCCCATGCGCCGGGCTGCCAAGCCGGAGGATATCGCCCAGGCCGTCGCACTGCTGGCGGTGTCGGACTATCTCACCGGGGAGATCTTGCTCTCAGATGGAGGTTTGAACCTCACGTAGTGAGAGTGGAGCCAAGAACCGCTTTCCGGCCATGAGGTGAAGACCGCTCACCACCCTCAAGAGAATTCGACTGATGCACCGAGGCTGGCCGCATCGGCCTCTTCGAGGATGGCGTCGAGGTCGATGACCGCTTCCATAGGGCTGGGGCCTATCGGTGTCACGAAGGGTAGGTCCGGGTCGAGGTCTTCGAGACACGGCAGGGCTTGGCCCGGTGCCGCGCGCGCGAGACCGAGGGCCCAGGCCAGAACCAGCACGGGACGCGTCTCGATCCCCAGGCGTTCCACGAAGGCGATGAGGTCCGAGTGTGCCGCCCCGGCCAGGAACCGCCGGCTCAGGGCCGCGGCGTCGCCTCGGCACGCAGACGGTTCCGGCCGCAGCAGGAGGCCGGCCCGGTCGAGGAGCCGCCCGACCGCCCGCCGCTGCATCGTCGTCGTGCGCGTGAGGAACAGGTGCCGGAGCGCCGCCCGCTTCTCCACGGGCTCAAGGTCGCGGCGCGCGAGGATGCGCCCGCAGGGGGCCAACGTGAGGCGCAAGAACGCCTCCGCCTCCGCATCCCATCGGATCGCCTCCGTCGCCGCCGGTGTCGGCATCACGCTCGCGGTCATCCCGTCGTCTCCCCCTGTTCAGATGCCGTCAGGGTGCCGGGGGGCCTCGCAGGCTGCAAGGTGATACCGGGACCCGGAAGGTCACGCAGCCGGTCGAGGTGGCCGTTTCCTTCGTCTGTATCGCGCGAGAGGGCACGCCTCATCCCGGTGTTACCTTGCCGAATCGTGGCGCGCGCCGATGCTGTCAGGAAAGCCCCGAAAGCCAGCAGTGTTCGGTATGACCGAACAGCCGGCCAAGGGGGCTGAAGCCCCCTGTGGAACCCCCGCCATGGCGTCCGATCCGACCCCGCCGGCCCTCTGTGAAGTCGTGACCTTCAAGCTGCGGCCGGAGGAGCGCGCGAGGCTGCGCGAGACGGCCGGCGCCCTCGGCCTCGGCCCCTCGTCCTACGCCGCGGACGTGGTGCGGAGCGCCCTCGGCACCGAGCGCCGCCGGCCCCTCCCGTCGCCCCGCTCCGCCCTCGCCGAGGCCGTGCGGGACGCCACCGGCTCCCTCGGCCGGGTCGGCAACAACCTCAACCAGCTCGCCCGAGCCGCCAACCGCGGCGTGGCGGTGCCGGCGGCGGAGCTGGCCACGATCCGCGCCGCGCTGGCTGCCATCGACGCCCGGCTCACGGCGGCCGCGGAGGCGTGATCATGCAGCACGTCCGTCACGGCCGCACCGCACGCGACGCCAAGAACCTCGCCCGCCATCTCCTCCGCCGCGAAGGCAACGCCAGCGTCGAGGTCGTTTCCATCGTCGGTCTCGCAGCCACGGACCTGTCGGGCGCCCTGGCCGCGATGCGCCGGCTCGCCCCGCGCTCGGCCTCGGCCGCTTTCCACCACATCAGCCTGTCGCCGTCGCGATCCTGCGCGGCCGAGGACCTGCGCGCCGATGCGGACCGGGTGCTGCGGGAGATGGGCGTGGATCCCGCGGCGCATCCGCATGCCCTGGTCGTCCATGGCAAGACCTCGGTCGCGGGCCGGGCCCCCTGCCACGCGCACCTCGTCGTGTCCCATTGGGACCTGTTCGGGCAGGCGCTCGCCGATGGCTGGCTGCACCTGCGCCTGGAGCGGGTCGCCCGGGAGATCGAGCACGACCGGGGCGAGGCCCTGACGCCGGGACGCCACGACCGCGCCGTGGCCAAGGCTCTGCGCGCCCGAGGCAGGCCCGAGGTCGCCGAGGCGCTTGAGGCCGCCACCGCGGGCGGGCCGCCACGCGCCGCGACGACGCCCGGGGCGCGCCAGCGGCTGCGCCGGGCCGGCGTGGACGACGTTGCGGCGCGGGCGGCGGTCAAGGCGGCGTGGACCGGAACGACGGGCGCGGCGGATTTCCGCGCGGCTCTCGCCGAAGCCGGCCTGTCCGTCGCCCAGGGTGAGACGCCGGGCGTCTGGATCGTCACCGCGGCCGGGGGCGCCGTCGTCGGCGCCCTCGACCGAATCGTGAAGCAGCGGCGGGCCGTCGTGGCCGCCCGTATGGAGGAGACCGACGATGACCGCACTGACCCCGCCCTCGTCCCCGCTGCCCCCGAGCCAGGAGATCCTGGCACGGACCCGGACCATCGACCAGCGCACGGACCGGCTCCTGCCGCTCCTCGACCTCTTGGAGGAGCGGGAGGGGCCGAGCCCGCTGGAGGCCCTGCGCGAGACGCTGGTGGACATCCTGGTGGCCCAGCGGGAGGCGGGGGACCGGCTCTCCCGGATCGAGGGGGCGTTGCGCCTGCCGGCTCAGCCCTCGCGCCCGGCCGGGGCACCCGGTCCCGCCGGGTCCGTGAAGGGGCCGCCGCGCGCCTCCTCGCCCGCGGCCTGAACACCGTCACGATCCGCGAGGAAGCGGCCCGGCGCTACCTCGCCCGGCGACTGGCGGAACTTGAGGCCATCTACCACCGGGCGCGCCAGGACCGCGAGGCGGCACGGGCGCCGATCCCGGAGCCGGCCGCGGTGGCCGAGGCCCGTGCCCGGGAAGCGAAGGCCCGGGCGGTCGAGCGGCAGGCCCAGACGGAGGCCGAGGCGGCGCGTGTCCGCCGCGACGCGCTGGCGGCCTCGACGCCGACCGGCTGGCGTCGGGCTTGGTGGTGGGCACGCGGCCGGCTCCGCCCCCATCAGGCGGCCCTGGCGAAGGCGACTGTGACCGCCCGCGACGCCACCGACATGGCACGGGTCCATTCCCAGGTGGCGAACGGCATGACGTTCGGGGTCGGGGTGGAGGAGGAGAATGCGGCGCGGCGGCGGCCTGTCGAGGTGCAGCGTCGGCGGCAGGCCGAGGCAGCGGCGACGCTCACGATGGACCGGGCGGCGATCGCCGCCGACCTCCTGCGCGCGGACCCGATGCGCGGCGCCCTCTCGGTTCCGGACCTGATGCGGCAGGCCGAGACGGAGCGCCGTCGCAGAGAGGCCGCCGAGGAGACCCGCGAAGCCTTGGAGGCCGTCAGCAGCGGCCCTCGCCTCGGGCCACGTTGACCGAGCCCAGGTCGGCGGTCCACATAGGTGATACCGGACCGTTCCGAGCGCTTCCTAACCTTCGGGCCGCTCGCGAAATCGGAATCTGGCTGGGAGTCCTGGCGCCCCAGCCAAATTTCCCAAGGAAAACAGGACTTTCGGGGCCGAGGCTGTGCGGGTCCACCGGAACGCGCGGTGTCGCCCCGCGTCACGAGAATCCGCACGGTCCCGAACGGCCCGCGGGCCGTCCGGCGCCGGTGCTCCGCACCGTGAGGCCGAGACGACCGCTGTGGAGAGCGAGACCGCGACGGCTGAGCCCTTCACGATCCCGACAGGCCACCACGTCGACGTGGCCGAGGCCATCGAAATGCGCTCTCAGGCGACGAGCCTCCGCGCCGACGCTGCGCCGCATGTGGCCGAGAGCGCGATCAACATGAGTTTCCCGAGGACGACATGAGCGACGTGCCCGATCCGAAGCGGAAGACGATCGCCGACAGCGTGCTGGTTCGTCTCAGCACGTTCGCGCTGGGCATCGGCCTGTACGACGGCATCGCCCGGAGCATCGTCGAGAAGGCGGTCGCCGACATGCCGGAGGCCACCGTCGAGCAGATCGCGGCGGCGGCGCGGATGATGATGCTGTTCGTGTCGGGTTGAGAGCGGTACATGGCCGGGACAGCGACCCTGCTGGCGTATCCGGTGAAGGGATGACCGCGTGATCCTGCCTCCCCTCCGCCGGACCGCGGCCGACGCGCGGACGGTGGCCACCGTCGCCCACGACGGCCAGGTCGACAAGGGCGGCAGGCCGTATATCGAGCATCTTGCGCGCGTGGCTGCCGGCGTGCTCGGGCTGTCGGAAGGGTGCCCGTTCTGGTCCGACCTGGAGCGGGACGAGGCGCTGCAGGCCGCGTGGCTGCACGATGTGGTCGAGGACACCCGCTACGAGTTCGGCGACTTGGCCAAGGAGGGATTCAGCGACAACGTGCTGACCTCGGTCGCCATGCTGACGAAGCCCGGAGGTCGCGTCACCTACGCGGCCTGGATCAACAACATCGCGAAAGTGGGCACCCTCCGGGCGACCCTCGTCAAGCTCGCCGACCTTGAGGACAATTCGGATCCCGGGCGTCTGGCGCTCCTGCCCGCGGAGACCCGCGAGCGGCTTCATCTCAAGTACGAGCCGGCCAAGGCAATCCTGCGCGCGGCGGCGGCGGCGAAGGGCTGGCTCGGTTCACCGACGACGGTCGAAGGCAGCGGGCCGCGTTAGCCCAGCGCCTTGCCCATGCGGCGAAGCTTCGCGCGACCGGCGCCGTCCCGCTGTCACGGCCGCGGCATGCGCGGCGACCCGCGCCGCGACACCCCTGATAGCTCGGCGCCGAACCTCCCGCGCGCGTGCACCGCGACAGCGAAGCCGCCGTCGACGGTCAGATGGAGAAGCCGCTCGTCCATCTCGGTCAGCATGGGGGCGGGCTTCACGCGATCGACCAGCCCGTCACCGATCGAGGTCGGCCAGACGACGTGCACCTCCCGGAATGTCTCGGCGAACAGGATCGTCAGCATGAACGGCGCCCGGTGGCCGAAGCTGTCCCCGAAGAGCAGCGGCCGCCCGCGATCAAGACCCGGACAATCGAGGGAAGGTCAAATCATCCTCTTCCTAGATCGTAGACGTGCGCCAGCGCACGCGATTTACAATGCTCGCGGTTCGCGCGCGGATGAAGAGCCGATCATGTGAACGTTAATACAAGGGGCCTCGATCTCTGGGGGCATCGCATGAGCCGCACATATCCGAACACTCGCAAGGGGCGAGCTTTGCTGTTCAGCCGTCAAGCTGAGCCGACCATTCGGACGTCGGATCTGGTGGGAGCCACGGCCGGGGTCGCACTCTTGGGCGGCCTGTGCTTGCTGCTCGTGGCCCTGCTCACGAGCGAGGCCCAGGGGTTCACGGATCTCACGTCGATCCTCACGGACAGCTAGAGTAATACCCGACCCTATTGCGGCCGGACGCGCGTCCGCTTCCGAGCCGCGTGACGGTGTCGCGCATCCCGGTCAGGCTGCCGCACGTCGCGCGGGTGGCACCGCTCCCGCGGCGCGGGTCCCAACGAGGCGCCCGGTTCCGGCAGCGGCGAGGCCGCGGGTTCCAGGTCCCGGCCGTTCGTCCCGCCCCGACCCGCCTCGGCCCTCGACCGCGCGCCGGATTCCTGCACGATGGGCGATCGGGACGCGCGGACACGGGCGGCGCCCGCCGCCCTGGCGCGGGACAGCACTCCGGAAGACCATCGCGGCTCGGCGGGAGGCGGTTTCGCGGCGCCCGAGGGGCACGCGGCGATCGCCGACGGCGGTTCGCACAGGCGTTCGGTCGGAAGAGCGTTGAATCGCGGCCGCCATTCGGAAAGGCTCGCTCCGCCCGATCCGCATCGCCCCTCGGAGGTGAAGACCCTGTGCCGCACGCGACCGAACTGATCGCCATCATCGCCCTCGGGCTGACCCTCGCCTTCATCTGCGGGATGGTCGCGCAGCGCCTCAGGCTGCCGCCGCTGGTCGGGTACCTGGTCGCGGGCGTCCTCGTCGGCCCCTACACGCCGGGCTTCGTGGGCGACAGCAACCTCACGGGCCAGCTCGCCGAGATCGGCGTCATCCTGCTGATGTTCGGGGTCGGGCTGCACTTCTCGTTCAAGGACCTGATGGCCGTGCGCGCCATCGCCCTGCCCGGAGCGGTGGTGCAGATCGCGGCGGCGACCGCCATGGGGATCGGCCTCGCCTTCGCCTGGGGCTGGACCCTCGGGCAGGGCCTGGTCTTCGGCCTCGCCCTCTCCGTCGCGAGCACGGTGGTCCTGCTCCGCGCGCTGGAGGAGCGCGGCCTCCTCGACACGGACAACGGCCGCATCGCGGTGGGCTGGCTCATCGTCGAGGATCTGGCGATGGTGCTGACCCTCGTGGTCCTGCCCGCCCTCGCGCCCTCGCTCGGGGGCGAGGGCCGGGGCCTCGGGCACGGCACGGCCCACGCCCTCACGGACCTCGTCGCCCAGCTCGTCGGACCGGAGTACGCGCAGAGCCTCGCGCTCACCGTCGTTCTGACGCTCGCCAAGGTCGCGGTCTTCGCGGGGCTGATGCTGGTGGGCGGACGCCGCTTCGTGCCCTGGCTGCTCGACCAGGCGGCGCGCACCGACTCGCGGGAGCTGTTCACCCTCGCGGTCCTGGCCCTGGCCCTGGGCATCGCCTTCGGCTCGGCGGAGCTGTTCGGGGTCTCCTTCGCCCTCGGGGCCTTCTTCGCCGGGATGGTGCTCGCCGAGTCCGATCTCAGCCATCAGGCGGCCGCCGATTCGCTGCCGCTGCAGGACGCCTTCGCGGTCCTGTTCTTCGTGTCGGTCGGGATGCTGTTCGATCCGGGGATCCTCCTGCGCGCGCCGCTCTCGGTCCTGGCGGTGCTCGGCGTCATCATGGTCGGCAAGTCCCTCGCGGCCGTCGCCATCGTGCTGGCCTTCCGGCACCCGCTCGGCACGGCCCTGACGATCGCCGCGAGCCTCGCCCAGATCGGCGAGTTCTCCTTCATCCTGGTATCGCTCGGCCTGTCGCTGAAGCTGCTGCCCGAGGAAGGCCGCAACCTGATCCTGGGCGGAGCCCTGCTGTCGATCACGCTGAACCCGCTCTTCTTCGCCCTGGCAGCGCGGATCGAGCAGGTCTTCGCTGACCGGCCGGACCTTGCCGCCCGCTTCGCGCGCAAAGGCGCGGCCGACGTCGCCATCTCGGGCGGGGAGCCGCCGCGACGGGACCACGTCGTGATCATCGGCTTCGGGCGCGTCGGCAGCAGCATCGGCGCGACGCTGGAGACCTGGGACCTGCCCTACGTGGTGGTGGAGCGCGACCGGCGCCGCGTGCTGGCCCTGCGCGCGGCCGGCACGCAGGCCGTGTTCGGCGACGCGACCGCGCCCGGCATCCTCGAGGCGGCCGGTATCGGCACCGCGCGCCTGCTCGTCGTCGCCACGCCCGACGCGCATCAGGCCCGTCGCCTCGTTGAGGCCGCGCGCGCCGCCAACCCGGGGATCGACACCGTGGTCCGCACGCACAGCGAGGCGGAACGTCGGCATCTCGAGGAGGACGGCGTCGGCCTCGTGCTGATGGGCGAGCGGGAGCTGGCCCTCGGCATGTCCTTCTACGCGCTGCGCAGTCTCGGCGTGCGCGAAGGCGAGGCGCGCGTCTTCATCGATACGGCGCGCGCGGAGAGCCGGAGCGACGCGGAGGTCACCGTCGGGCCGGTGAAGGGGACCCCCGAGCTGCGCCATCAGCACGACCGCGACGGGGCGGACCTGTCGTGACGCGGGACCGCGGGGGCGGCCCGGTCGTGGCCGCTCCCACACGGGGCAGCGGCGGATGTCGGCGGCCGGGGGGCCGCCGTCAGAGGTAGCTCAGGACCGGCGATGTCGAGGCCCGCTTCAGGCGCACCATGGCGCGGCACGCCAGCCAGAGGGGAACGCTCACGGCGGCCGCGACGAGCCAGAGCGCGAGGGGCGAGCCGGCCTCCACCCGTCCCGACGCCCCGGCGAGGCCCAGCGCCACCGCGCCGTCGTAGAGGACGCGCAGCAGCGCGAGGTGGAGCAGGTAGAAGAACAGCGGCGCGCCGCCGAAGACGCGCAGGCCGCCGAGGAGCCGCTGCGGCATCACCTCGAACAGCGCCAGCAGGCCGAGACCGAGGCCGAGGGTCAGCAGCAGGAAGTCGGCCGAGGGCGGGTACTTGGTCAGGTTGACGAAGGACAGCACCGTGGCGAGCGGCGTGGCCCCCGCCTGCCACGGCACCGGCTCGCCGTAGCCGTTGAGCCCGCGCAGGACGAGGAAGCCGACCAGGGCGGCCGCCCCCAGCCCGAGGAGCCCCGCGCGTCGGCGCGCGGCGTCGACACCGCCGGCGAAGAGCGGCCCCAGGGCGTAGCCGGCCGCGATCACGCCGATCCAGGGCAGGAGCGGGTACGAGGTCCGCGCCAGCCCGCCCCAGGGCAGCGCGATCATCCCGCGCTGGTGCAGGATCGACCAGAGCACGTAGCCGGGCTCGTCCGCCCGGATCGCGACCCCGTCCAGCAGGTTGTGGCCGAGCATGAGCGCCAGGGCCCCGGCCATGAGGGCGGCCCGCGGCAGCCAGAGCAGGCCGGCCAGCGCCACCATGCAGAGACCGATCACCCAGATCACCTGCAGGTACAGGATCGGCGGCCGGACGCTGCCGGCCCAGGCGAAGTTGACGAGCGTCACTTCCAGCAGGATCAGCAGCAGACCGCGCTTGAGCAGGAAGGCGGCGGTCGCCCGCGCGCCGTGCCTCTGCCCGTAGAGGCACGCCGAGAGGCCGGTGAGCAGGACGAAGACCGGCGCGCAGAGGTGCGAGGCAGCCCGTGTCAGGACCAGGTCGGGCGGCGTCGCGGCGAGGTCCATCGGGTCGCGGACCTGCGCGTGAAGGTAGAAGAACTCCCGCACGTGGTCGACGAGCATCAGCAGCATCACCAGCCCGCGCAGGGCGTCGATGGAGCCGACGCGCCGCGATGCCGCCGGACCGCCGGGCGCGGCGGCGGGCGCCCAGGACGATGCGACCATCAGGAGCGCGCCACCGTGCCGAGGGTGCCCCGCGGGGGAGCGCCGATGTCGGCTCGGACACCGCCGGCGATCGCGCGGAATGCCGGCGACCATCGAGCGGCGCGGTCCTGGCGGCGGCTCGCACGGGCACCGGCCTGCGCGCGGAGGGCCTGCGGATCGGTGATCAGGACGTTCTCCTGCGCGAGGGGCCGTGGCGCGTCGGTCGCGCCGCGGCGGGTGACGGGGTCGAGCGCGATTTCGGTCTCGTACCCGAACCCGGCCTCGGGGCGAAGGGCCGGCTGTCCCCGTCGATGCCGGTGCCGGACCGGAAGGAAGCCGCCTCGCCGTGTCGGGGGCACGACGGCCAGCCGGCCCGGATCACGGCACCGGCCGCTCGCGGGCGTACCGGACCGGCGGCCGGCCGACGTGCCGGGCGAAGGCGACGCTGAACGTGCTCGCCGAGCTGTAGCCCACCCGCGCGGCCACCTCGGCCATCCCGACCGCCTCGCGGCTCAGCAGATCCTTCGCCAGCGCCATCCGCCACGCCAGCAGGTACTCCATCGGGGCGACCCCGACCGCGCGGCGGAACCGCTCGAAGAACGTGGACCGGGAGAGGCCCGCCTCGCGCGCGAGCGCGGCCACCGTCCAGCTCGCCGTCGGCCGGTCGTGCATCCGCCGCAGCGCGGCGGCGAGCCGGTCGTCGGCGAGGCCGCGCAGCAGTCCCGAGGGCGCCGCCGGCCCGGCGGTGGCGCGGAGCGCCTCGATCAGCACGACCTCCAGCAGGCGCGCCAGGACCACGTCGCGGCCCGGCCGGTCGGCGCGGGTCTCCTCGTTCACGAGGCCGAGCAGAGTGGTCAGCCGGGCGGCGCCGCGCACATGGACATACCGGGGCAGCAGCGAGACGAGCAGATCCGCGTCGCTCGACGCGAAGACGCAGTGGCCCACGAGCATCCGGACATTCGGCGGCCCCTCGGCGTCGCCGAGCCGGAACACGCCGGGGCTCACAGCGACGGGACGCTGCGCTGCGCGCCGCGGGGGCGGCGGCTCGAGGCTGGTGGTGGTGAACGCGTGGGCCGCGGGGATGAGGACGAAGTCGCCCTCTCCGAGCACGATCCCGGCCTCGCCGTCGATCGCGAGGCGGCACCCGCCCTCGAGCACGGCGGCGTAGAACGGAAGCCCGGAATCCGTGCGCCGCACCGCCCAGTGACCGCAGCCGGTGACGAGCTTGGACAGCGGGGCGCTCGGCCGGAGGAGGCCGACCACCTGGGTGAGCGGATCGGGCATTCTCGGACGCTCGCCACTGCGAAACGGACTTGCGCACGTATCAGGTCCGGCCCGCGCTCCCTATCACCCCGTTGCCGCTTCTGCACGGGAGTTCCCATGAACACGATCCTGATCACCGGCTGCTCGTCCGGCTTCGGCCTGGAGACGGCCCGCACCTTCCTCGAACGGGGCTGGCGCGTGGTCGCCACGATGCGCGGGCCGCGGAGCGACCTGCTCGCGCCCTCCGATCGTCTGAGCATCCTGCCGCTCGACGTGACCGACCACGACAGCATCGACCGCGCGGTCGCGGCGGCCGGACCGGTCGACGCGCTGGTCAACAACGCCGGCGTCGGGCTCCTGAACGCGCTGGAGGGCGTCTCGATGGACGCCGCGCGGGAGGTGTTCGAGACCAACACCCTCGGCACCATCGCGATGACCCGAGCGGTGCTGCCGCAGTTCCGGGCGCGCCGCGCGGGCGTCGTCGTCAACGTGACGTCGAGCGTGACGCAGCGCCCGCTGCACCTGCTGTCCGTCTACACGGCGAGCAAGGCGGCGGTGAACGCCTTCACCGAGTCCCTGGCGCTGGAACTCGAACCGTTCGGCATCCGCGCCCGGCTGGTCATTCCCGGACGGTCCCCGGAGACCGCGTTCGGCGCCAACGCGCGCGCCCGCATGGGCATGGACATCCCCGAAGCCTACGCGGCGGTGGCCGCGAAGGTCTTCGCCGGCATCCAGCAGGCGGACGGGGACCTGACCCGGTCCTCGGACGTGGCGGAGGCGGTGTGGCGCGCGGCGACCGACCCATCGTGCCCCATGCGTCTGCCCGCCGGTGCCGACGCGGTGGCGTGGGCCAAGGCGAGCTGAGGGCGGGCTGAGGGCGAGCTGAGAGCTGGCTGAGGGCGGCGGCGAACCGCGCAGGCCCCGGCCCGGAGGTCCGGGATCCCGACGCGGGAGCCCGGGCTCAGGACGGATCCGCGAGCGCGCCGGCCTTCCGGCGCGGATCCAGGGCCCGATGCAGGATGCGGCCGAGCTGCTCGGCCGAGTACGGCTTGTGGAGCAGCGTGAAGTCGTGGGCGTCCGACTGCGCGAGAACGTGGCTGTAACCCGATGTCAGCACCACGGGTACCTGCGGCGCGCGCCGCCGGAGCTCCTGCGCGAGCGCGACGCCGCCCATGCCCGGCATCACCACGTCCGAGAAGACCAGGTCGAAGCGGTTCTCCGCCCGGCCGAGCTCCTCCAGCGCCTCCTCGGCGTTGGCCGCCCAGGTCGGCCGGTAGCCCAGATCCTCCAGGATCTGCGTCGCGAACTGCCCGACGCCGACATTGTCCTCCACGACTAGGACACGCTGCCCGCTCCCGAGCGGCGCGAGGTCGGCATCTTGCAGGCGGTCATCGGCCGGCCGCTCCTCGGACGCCACCTCCGGCAGGTAGAGGGTGAACGCGGTGCCCGCAGCGAGGGTGCTGCGCACGTCGACGTCGCCGCCCGACTGCTTGGCGAAGCCGAACACCTGGGACAGGCCGAGGCCGGTCCCCTTGCCGACCTCCTTGGTGGTGAAGAACGGCTCGAAGATCCGGCCGATCCGCTCGGGCGGGATGCCCGTGCCGGTGTCGATCAGCGACACGGCCGCGAAGGGCTTCCGGGACCCGGCATGGCCGCGGATGGCCGGCAGGGCCGCGCCGCAGGTCACGCGCAGGGTCAGCGTGCCTTCCCCGTCCATGGCGTCGCGGGCGTTGACCGCCATGTTGACGAGCGCGGTCTCGAACTGGCTCACATCCGCCCGGATCAGACAGGTCGCCTCCGGCACCTCGGTCACGACGTGCACCCGCGCGCCTGTCAGGGTGTCGAGCATGTCGGCGATCGCCCGCACCCTCTGGCCGACCTCGAACACCTCGGGCTTGAGGGCCTGCCGGCGGGCGAAGGCCAGCAGCTGGCCGGTGAGCTTCGCGGCCCGCTCCACGGTCTCGGAGACCGCGTCGAGGTAGCGGCGCTTGCGGACCTCCGGCAAATCGGGCCGGCGCAGGAAGTCGACGGACGAGCGGATGATGGTCAGCAGGTTGTTGAAGTCGTGCGCGACGCCGCCGGTGAGCTGGCCCACCGCCTCCAGCTTCTGCGACTGGCGCAGCGCCTCCTGCGCCTGGGCCAGCTCGGCCTGGCCGCGCAGCCGCTCGGTGACGTCCATGACGAACTGGTAGCAGCCCGTGCGCTCGCCCCGCGCGTCGCGCAGGGTGCGGAAGCTGATCTCGTAGTAGGGGCGCGCCCGCTCCGCGTCGCCGAACTCCTCGACCAGGGTGATCTCCTCGCCGGCGAGCCCGCGCCCCCACCCCGCCCGCACCTGCGCCTGATGCTCGGGCTGGTCGGCCAGCAGGTCGAGCATGTTGTCGCCCACCTTCGGCCTCACGCCGTAGATGCGCGCGAACTCGTCCGCATTCGCCTTGTTGATCGCCAGGATGTTGTAGTCGAGATCGGCCGCCATCACCATGATGTCGGTTCTCTCGACGATCGTGGCGAAGAGATTGCGCTCCGCGGTGCGCTCGGAGACCTGCAGCTCCAGCGTCTCGTTCAGGTCCTGGAGGCGGCGCTCGCTCTCGGCAAGCCGCGTCTCGGCCTCCTTGCGCCGGCTGAGATCGGCCGTGACGATCAGCAGGCTCTTGAGTCTGCCGTCCGCGTCGTCGAGGCGCCGGATGCTGCTGCTGGCCCAGATCGCGCTGCCGTCGGGGCGGAGATAGCGCTTGTCGAGGGTGACGTCGCGGTCGGTCTCGAGGGCCCGCGCCAGCGCGGCCGCGCTCGGCGCCCGGTCCGCGGGATCGGTCACGTCGGCGACGCCGAGCCGCAGCAGCGCCTCGGCCGGGCGCCCGAGGATCCGGCACAGCTCGGTGTTGACCCGCAGGAAGCGCCCCGCGGCATCCACCTCGGACAGGCCGACCGAGGCGCCGGCGAAGATCGCCGCCAAGTGCTCCTCGCTCTTGCGCAGGGCCGCCTCCGCGCGGGCGCGCTCGATCGCCGCCTTGACGCGCTCGCCGACGTCGCGGATCAGGTTCCCCTCGGCGGTGGTCCAAGCGCGCGGCACCGCGCTCTGCACCGCGAGCAGGCTCACCCACTCCGCGCCGCGGAACAGCACGACGTCGACGAAGGCCGCGACCTCGCGGGATCCGAGGCCGGCGCGCGCCGCCTCGCTGAAGCGGGGATCGGCGGCCACGTCCTCGACCGCGACCACCGTCCCGTCGCGGTAGGCGGCCAGCAGGTCGGGGCCGAACGCCGCCAGGGAATGCTCCCCGACGATCGAGCCGACGCCCCGGACGTATTCCCGCTCGACCTTCATCAGGCTGCCGGCGATCTCGGCGTAGAAGACGCGGCTCGCGCCGACGCGCTCGCCGAGGCGCCGCGAGGCCACCGCGACGATCTCCGCCGACGCGGTCAGCGGACGGAGCGTGTCGCTGAGATCGAGCAGGAAGGATTGCCGCTCCTCGTTGTCCCGGCGCGACGCCTCCGTCTCGCGCGGACGGCTGGCGGCGGCCGCCTGACCGGCGATCGCCGTGCAGGTCCCGACGAGGCCGGTGACGCGCCCCGCCGTGTCCCGGACCGGCACCAGGGAGAGCGCGAAGCGCGCCGCGTCGGCACCGCCGTCGCCGTGGAGGAGGGGCTCGCCCTCCGCCGTGTGGACCGGCCGGCCAGCATAGGCCCTGTCCACGAGGGACGCGAGATCGGCACCGACCCCGCCCCAGACCGCGAGACAGTCCCGGCCGAGGGCCGCGGGATGCCGGTCGCCGAGGATCTCCGCGTAGAGATCGTTGTACAGGAGCCGCCGCTCGGGGCCCCAGAGGATGAACGTCGGCCGGTTCGCGCCGAACATGACCCCGACGAGGGTCGTCAGCGATTCGGGCCAGGCGAACAGCGCGCCGAGGGGCGTGCTGTCCCAGTCGTGCGCGCGCAGGAGCACGGCCATCGCGCCGCCGTCGGCGAGGAAGGCCGGGTCGCAGATCGGGGCGTCAGATCTCCCGTGCATGGCGTCCTGACGCGGCTTCGACGGGCATCGGGGTTCCTCGCGCGACGGGGTCTCGGCGAGACTCGACCCGGCCCGTTCGATCGTCGAGGCGGCATCGCGCATCTGGCCGCCCGTCATGCCAGACCGGTCCCACGTGACGCCGAGCTTGTCAAAGCCGGGATAGCACCCGCGTGGCCGGATCGCAGGATCCTGATGCCGCCGGTGCCCTCAGGAGACGGCGGCCGGGCGACGCGCCGGGTCGGCGGAGGCGAGATGGCGCCGCAGGGTCACCGCCAGGGCGTTCGAGCGCCACGGCCGCCGGACGATGTCGGCGACGGGAACCGCCGCGAGGCGCTCCGGCTGCACCGCGTCGGTCGCCGACAGCGAGAGCACGATCGGCCGCCCGGAGATCCGCGCGGCGCGGTGCGCGAAGGCGAGGCCAGAGAGATCGGCGAGACGGTTGTCGACGATCAGCAGATCGAACCGTCCCGGCTCCCGCCGCAGGACGGCCAGGGCCGCCTCGGGATCCGCGTAGCCGACCGGCTCGTAGCCCAGCGCCGCCAGCGTCTCCTCGTCGTCCTGGACCGACCGGCGCGTGCGCCCGACCAGCATCACGGTCCCGCCGGCCGCCGCGCCGTCCGCGGCCTGCGGGATCACGGGCAGCCACACCGCGAAGGTGCTGCCGCTGCCCGGCGCGCTGCGCACGTCGAAGGCGCCGTCGTGCTCCTGAACGAACTCGAAGGCGGTGGCGAGCCCGAGGCCGGTCCCGGCCGGTCGGGTGGTGAAGAACGGCTCGAAGATCCGCGCGAGCGTGGCCTCGTCCATGCCGCGGCCGGTGTCGGACACGCGGATCCGGACGTAGGCGCCGGGCCGCAGGGTGCCGTGGGTCAGGGCGCTCGACCGCGGCAGGGCGACGTGGTCGAGCTGCACGTCGACGGCCGCGCCCGGCGCGGAGGCTTGGACGGCGTTGCGGATCAGGTTGTGGACGACCTGCTGCAGCTGTGCCGGCTCGCCGCCGACGCGGGCGCCCGCCGCGGTGCCCGAGAGCGCGATCGTGGCGGGTCCGGCCGTGGAGGCCCGGATCTGCGCCACGGTCTCGTGGACCACCGCGTCCGCCGCGCTGGTGCACTGCGCGGAGCGCGCGGGGCGGCCGAAATCGAGGATCTGGCCGGCGATCTCGCGCGCGCGGCCGCCGGCCTGGACCAGCAGCCCGATATGCTCGGCCGCCCGCCCCGGATGGGCCGGCAGGGCGTCCCCGGCGATCTCGGCGTGGCCCAGCATGACGTTGAGGACGTTGTTGATGTTGTGGGCGACCCCGCTGGCGAAGGTCCCGATGGCCTCGAGCCGCTGGGCGCGGCGCAGCGCCGCCTCGATCTCCCGGCGCTCGGCCCAGACGTGCTGTCGCTCCAGGGCGGCCGCGAAGCTGTCGGCGACGACCTGCAGCAGGCCGCGCGAGTGCCGCAGCCAGGGCGGCAGGCCGGAGGTGGTGCGCTCGAAGCAGAGCAGGCCGACGATCCGATCGCCCCGGCGCAGCCGCGCGCAGGCCCACGAGACGACGCCGCGCTCGGCCAGGGAGCGGCGCAGGGCCGGCGGCCCGGTCTCGTCCGCCACCTCGACGAAGATGAGGTCGCTGGCGGCGGCCGCGACGTCGTGAACGAGGGTCTGCTGCGCCGCCGGCCAGCCGCTCGGCGGCGCGAGGCCGGGCCGGTTCCAGAGATGCACCGCGCCGGTGCCGTCGAGCATGAGAACGTAGCCGTGATCCGTGTCGAGCCCTTCGCCCACCATGGCGAGGACGTCCACGATGCGCGTGTCGGTCTCGTCGGGCTGGATCGCCAGGAAGCGGTTGGCCGCCTGCGCCACGACGGTCTGGAAATCCACGGTCCGGCGCAGGATCCGGGTCCCGGCACGCATCAGCACCCCCACGCGGACCACGAGGGCGAGCAGCGCGAGGGCGACGGCGTAGAGCGCGAGGCGGAATCCGTCCGCCCGGGCCTGGCGCCGGTCGCGGAGGCTTCGCCGGGATTCCAGGAGCGCTTCGCGGGCCGCCTCGCTCGACGAGGCCGGCAGCGAGCGCGTGACCGCGTCGACGTGCGGCAGCAGTTCCAAGAGCTGGCGCCCGTGCAGGACGATGGCGTCGACGTCGCCGGCCCGGGCGGCCGCCCCGTCGGCTTCGTGCAACGTCTCGAGACGGGTGCGGATGTCGGCGAGGCGCGCGGGCGTCGAGTCGCGCACGAGTTCCGAGATGCGGATCTGGAGCGCGGCCACCGCGCGCGCGAGGCCGGGGGCGATGTCCGACTCGGACAGCCGGTCGCTGAGCGAGTCGAAATAGGCGATCGAGTTCTGCACCAGGGCGTTGCCGGTCTTGAACCGTTCGACCATCGCGGCCTCCCGATCCACCGCTTCGGCCAGCGCCCGGACGTCGGGATCCCCGGCATTGCTCGCCTGCAGGTCGGCCCCGGCCTTCTGCATCTCGCGCAGGTGCGCGACGATCGGGTCGTAGTTGCGCAGCAGGCCGGTCCGGGCCCGCAGCACGTCGTGCTGCATGCGCGACTCGGCCAGAGCCAGGGCATCGACCGTCCGCTGGGTCGCCAGGTAGGCGGCCTCCATCCCGCCGTTGCCGTTGATCAGCAGCCACGTCAGCAGCGCCGCGAGCAGCGCGCCGAGCGTGACGGCCTGCAGGGTCAGTCTCATAGCTGCGGCTTGCCGTCCTGAGAGGCTGCGCCGGGCGCTGGCGGCGCTGTCAGGGGCCGGCCCTCGTAGGTGCCGGTCAGGGTCCCGAGGAAGGCGACGATCCCGTCGATCTGCGCGGGGGTGAGTTCCCGGCCGAGCTGCGCCCGCGCCATGAGCCGCACCGCCTCGGGGAGCGTGGCGATCCCGCCGTCGTCGAAGTAGGGCGCCGTGACCGCGACGTTGCGCAGGCTGGGTACCCGCAGCACCTCGGCCACCTTGTTGGGGATCGTGACGAAGATGCCGACCTTCTCGAACAGGTTGCCGCCGACATTGACGCCCTGGTGGCAGGACGCGCAGCCGATCCGGCGGAACAGGTCGTAGCCCGCCTGCTCCGCGCCGGTGATGGCGTGGGCGTCGCCGCGCAGCCAGCGGTCGAAGCGGCTGTCGGGTGTGAGGAGCGTGCGCTCGAAGCTGTTGATCGCGTCGATCACCGTCTCCCGGTCGGCCGCGCGCCCGTAGGCGGCCTGGAACATCGGGGCGAGCACCGGGTCGCCGCGCACCGTGTCGAGGATCCGGGGCCAGGAACCGCCCAGGAACTCGGGCCGCGTCAGGGCGAGCTCGGCCTGCTCGCGCAGGCTCGGGATGTCGCCGGCCCAGCCCAGCCGGAAGCTGAGCGCCGCGTTGAAGGCCGTCGGCGTGTTGCGCGGAACCGGCGTTCCGTCGGCGGTCAGGTTCCGGGGTATCGCGCTCGCGCCGCTGGTGCGGATGTCGTGGCAGGTGATGCAGGCCCGGTCGCCCCCGCGTGACAGCCGCGTGTCGTTGAAGAGCAGGCGGCCGATCGTGGCCCGGGCCGGGTCCGCCTCCAGGGTGTCCGGCACCGGGGTGATCACCCCCAGCGCGTCCGCCGCCTCGGCGGAGAGCGCGGTGTCGACCGGCCTGTCGTGGCCGGCTGGCCTCTCGTGGGCGGCCGCGGCGAGGAGCGCCGCGGCGCTGCCGAGGAGCGCCGCGACCGCGACGCGCCATCGGCCGGCCCGGAACCGGGTCACGGCTACAGCTTCTCGACGGTCGCGGCGAGGACGTAGCCGACGCCGCGCTCGGTGACGATCAGGCGCGGCGCGCTCGGATCCACCTCCAGCTTGCGGCGCAGCCGCAGGATCTGGACGTCGATGCTGCGATCGAACACGTCCTCGTGGACGCGCGTGGCCTGCAGGAGCTGCTCGCGGCTGAGCGGGCGCTGGGGCGCGTCGAGGAAGGCCACCAGCAGGGCGTACTCGCCCTTGCTGAGCGCGACATCCGCGCCTTCGAGATTGGTGAGGCGCCGGCGACGCCGGTCGAGCACCCAGCCTTCGAAGCGGCTGCGGTGGGACTCCTGGACCCGCGCCGGGGCGGGCGCCACCTCGGCCCGGCGCAGGATGACCCTGACCCGCGCGAGCAGCTCGCGCAGCCCGTATGGCTTCACGAGGTAATCGTCGGCGCCGAGCTCGAGGCCGATCACCCGGTCGATCTCGTCCCGGCGATGGCCGGTGGTGATGATCACCGGCAGGTCGCTCCGGGCCCGCAGGTCGCGCAGCAGGTCGAGCCCGTTCTCCGAGCCCAGCCGCAGGTCCAGCACGACGAGGTCGAATTCGGCCTCCGCGAGCCGCTTCTCCGCCTCCACCCGGTCGGTCGCCGCCGTCACGGCGACGTCGTGGTCGGCGAAGTGGTCCGAGACGATGCGCTGCATACCCGCGTCGTCCTCGACGAGGAGGATGCGGGTCGTGCCGGCGCGCGCGCTCCGACCCTGACTCCGGTCCAGACTGGATTCGATCATGGCCACCTCCGGTTCGCGGCGGCCCGCCGCGACGGCACGATCTCGACGCGCCGGTTCGGGGAGCGGGAGGAGCGTCCGGTTGGGCTGATAGCGCCACCCGGATGTCCTTCGCGTCCGTCGCCGGCCCGCCCCGGCGGCCAATCTGGGCGCGTCCGGTCATCGGGCCTTACACGGCTGAGTTGATATCACGCCCCCTAAAAGATTGCGCGCTTCATATTGTGCGTGACAGCACAGCGCGAGCATTCGTCCCGGCACGTACCGTATCGAACAAACGAAAACGCCACCGTTACGGCTGTAACCGAGATCATCTTGTTGAGACACCGGGATGTAACCCGCGGAAACCAGGATCGTGCTCTCACAATAGAGAGGTGATCATGACTGACGCCGCGATCCCGGATATCGGTCCGCACCTTCACCGAATTCTCTGCAAGTCCGAGCCCGACTGTCGGAAGCCCGCCGCTGGTCTTCCCGGGCCGTCGGGACGCCCGGCGCGGGAGCGCGGCGGCCCGGCTTCGTCCCCGATCGCCGCGCCGCGACCGGCGCTCGCCCGCCACGGACGATGGCTGCTCGACGCGCTGGTGGTCAGCTTCGCATTCGGCGGGTGCATTCACAGTATCCACCCGGACTACGTCGATTTCCTGCGCGATATCAGCAGCAGAAATCGGCACCGAACCTGACGCTCCTGCCGTCGAGAGCTCCACGTCGTCTTTCAGATCGCTCCAGGGAGGTCAGCCGATTCGCGGCCTCCGCGCGCCTCCGCGCGCGATCATCTCGGGACATTCAGATCATGTCGCTCAACGTCCTCTGCATCTCGTGGGGCACCACCGGCAATCTCAGCCCCGTGCTCACGGCGGCCCGGCAGCTGCGCCGGGCGGGGCACCGCCCGCGCGTCATGGCCGACCCGGCGATGTGCGGGGAGGTCGAGGCGGCGGGCTTCCCGTTCGTCGGCTGGCGCCGCGCCCCGACCGGCCTCGACGCCGACCCGGCCGATTTCTCGGATCTCGCGGATTGGCTGCGGCAGACGATGTTCTCCCCGGCCGGCGCCTACGCGGCCGACACGCTCGACGAGATCCGCCGCCTCCCGACCGATGCCGTCCTGAGTCTCGACCTCCTGCCCGGCTGCGCCCTGGCGGCCGAGGCGGCCGACCTGCCGCACGCGGTCCTGTCGCCGCATATCAGCATCCGCCCGCTCCCCGGCATTCCGCCCGCCGCGAGCGGCCTGACGCCGCCGCGGACCGAGGCGGAGCGGGACGCGGTGGACGCGGCGACGGCCGCCATCGTGTCGGCGATGGAGCGGGGCCGGCCGGCGCTCAACGCCGCGCGGCGCGCCTTCGGGCTGCCGCCGGTCGCCAGCGCCTTCGCCCATTTCGATCAAGCCGACCGCGTCCTGCTGGCCGTCAGCCGGGCCTTCGACTTCGACACGCAGGCGCTGCCCGCCAATTACCGCTACATCGGCCCGCTGCTCGACGAGCCGAGCTGGTCCCGCGGGACGGGGCACGCGTGGTCCGGTACGGGACGGCGGCGGATCCTCGTCGCCGGCAGCACCGGCGCCCAGAACCAGACCGACCTGCAGCGGCGCGTCGCGCGCGCCGTCGGCGCGGTCGAGGCCGAGACCATCGTGACGACCGGCCCGAATGTCGGGCCCGCGGACCTGGCCGCCCCCGCCGCCGTCCGGGTCGTGGCGGCCGCCTCCCACGACGCCCTCATGGCGCAGGCCGACCTGGTGGTGTGCCAGGGCGGTCACGGCACGGTCAGCCGCGCCCTGCTGCACGGCGTGCCGCTGCTGGTGATCCCCCTGGCCCGCGACCAGGCCGACAACGCCGCCCGCGTCGCCCTGCGCGGCGCCGGCCTGCGCCTGCCCGCCGACGCGGGCGAGGCCGAGATCGCCGCGGCGGCGCGCCGGCTCCTGGCGGAGCCGGGCTTCCGCAGGGCCGCCGCAGTTCTCGGGGCGGCCGTGCGGGCGGATCTCGACGCGGGCGGCCTCGTCCGCGAGATCGACGCGATGGTGGCGGCGCGCCGGGCCTCCGCGGACCGGGGCGGCGCCCGGGGCGGAGACCGGCTTTGGGCCTGATCCGCGCGCCCGCGCTGGCGCGGCCCCGCATCCGCCCCGGCTCGGCCGCCTTCTCGGCGCTCCTCGGGCTGCTGGCGGCGCTCCCGACCTTCGGGATCGACATGATCCTGCCGAGCCTGTCGGACACGGCGACCGCGCTGCACGTCCCGGCCACCGCGATGGGCGCGGCCATGGGCATCTACCTGCTCGGTTTCGGCGGCGCGCTGCTGGTCTACGGCCCGGTCTCGGACCGGCTGGGCCGCAAGCCGGCCATCGTCTGCGGCTGCCTCCTCCTCGTCGTGGGCAGCCTCGGCTGCGGCGCGGCGCGGACGCTGCCGGACTTCCTGCTGTTCCGGATCCTCCAGGGGATCGGCGCGGCGGGCCCCGGCATGGCGGTCCTCGCGATGGTGCGCGACCTGTTCGAGGGCGAGGCCGCGCGCGCCCGGGTGTCCTTCGTCGTCCTCACCATCAACGTGGTGCCGATGATGGCCCCGACCATCGGTGCCGGGCTGATGGATCTCGGCGGCTGGCGCCTGATCCACGCCGCGCCGGTCGCCGCCGCCCTGGCGGCCCTGGTGGCGATCCGGCACATCGACGAGCCCCTGCAGCGGGCCGCGGGCCCCGGGCCGGCCTCGGGGATCCTGCGCGGCTACGGGCGGATCCTGGCGAGCCGGGTCTTCCTCGGCCACGCCCTGTGCAACGCCGCGGCGGCCGGGGCGGTCTTCGCCTACATCACCGGCTCGGCGCTGGTGTTCATCGACGCCCTCGGGCTCAGTCCGCTGGCCTACGGCCTGGTCTTCGGGGCGAGTTCCCTGTCGGTGATGGTCGGCGCCTTCCTGAACGGGCGGCTCGCGGCCCGGGGCGTCCCCCCGCCGCGGGTGATCGCCGCCGGCCTCGTTCTGGCGACCGGCGCGGCTTCCCTGCTCCTCGTCGCGGCGCTCGCCCGACCGCCCGCGGCCGCGCCGGTGGTCGCCGCGATGGTCGGCGTGGCCCTGGCCTTCGGCCTCGTCTCGCCCAACGCCGTGCACGGTGCGACGGAGCGCGACCCGGCGGCCGCGGGCGCGGCCAGCGCCGTCGCGGTCTTCCTGCAGATGCTCGCGGCGGCCGTCGCCAGCGACCTCGTCGCCCGGTTCTTCGACGGCCGGTCCGCCCTGTCGATGGCCGCCGTGATGCTCGGCTGCAGCCTCGCGGCCGCCGCCGCCCACGCGGGTCTCGCCCGGCCGGCGCCCCGCGCCCCCTCCCGACCCTACGGAGAACCCGCATGCTCTTCGATCCGCCCCCCTGGCAGCCCCTCCACCTGACGCGCGACGGCGGCCGGCTCGCCCATATCGAGGCCGGGCCGCTCACCCCCGAGGGGCAGCCGCTGCTGCTCATCAACGGCTGGACCGGGGACCACGGCATCTTCACGCCGCAGATCCGGCACTTCTCGCGGACGCGCCGCGTCGTGGCGGTCGACCTGCGCGGTCACGGCGCCAGCGACGCGCCGGAGCGCGACTACACGGTCGCGGGCTTCGCCGAGGACGTCGCGTGGCAGAGCCGGACGCTGGGCCTCGTGAAGCCGATCGTGATCGGCCACAGCTTCGGCGGCGCGGTGGCGCTGGAGCTGTGCGGCCGCCATCCCGACCTCGCCGCCGGCCTCGTCATGATCGACTCGATCGTCCTGCCGTCTGCGGACGCGGCGGGCGGCGCCGCGATCGAGGGGCTGCTGGCGGGCGTCGGCGGCCCGGATTACCGGTCCGTCGTGCGGGAGATGGCCTGGGCGATCGGCGGCGCCTACGACCACCCGGCCCGGCGGAAGGCGATCTTCGAGACCTTCATCCTCGGCCCCTGCCAGCGGACACCGCAGCACGTGGCCCACGCGGCGCTGCGCGACATGGTGCTGGCCCACGATCCCGTCCCGGCCGCGCGCGCCTGCCGGGTCCCGATGGCCTACATCTCGGCGGACGTGCCGCTCGTGGCGGCGGCCCGCGACCTCGACCGGCTGCGGGAGCTCTGCCCGCAGCTCGTCACCGCCCAGACGCTGCTGGCGGGCCACTTCAACACGATCGAAGTGGCCGAGCAGGTCAACGCGATGATCGAGCGCTTCCTGGCGGTCGGCCTGCGGCCGCGCGCGCGGTAGCGGGACGCCGCGGGACCAACGCCCGTCAGGCGGGCCGGGACCCTCCGCGGAGGCCGTCCCGCGACCCGTCGCGCGGGGCGCGTCAGGACGCCGGGCCGGCCTCCGTCCGGTCGCCCAGGAGGCGCCGCGCCGACGAGATGACCTGGAGCGTCTGGGAGCTCAGCTGCTCCTGGCGCGCCCGCTGCTCGTACTGTCTCAGGCGGACGATCAGGCCGTCCTCGTCCGGGATCCCGTGGTCCATACCGCCGATCACGAAGTCCGTGATCGTCCGTCGGAGCAGCGTCTCGAAGACGTCGTCCGTATTCGCCAGCCCTGCAACCATGAGGACTTCTCCTTCTGCGAAGCGGCGCCTTTTTCGAAGGGTCAAGTTACGGCATGATTTCGGAACATCTCACACACCATCCGCGCGGCGACCGGCGTGCTCTTCCGCACAAGGCGGCCGCGGCGGCGACCGGGCCGCCGGCGCGCCGCATGTTATGGCTGTAATGTTCGACCCAGCTCCCGCAATCATCCTGTAGTCCGGGCTTCCGAGAGTTCTCGCGCAACACAGCAGCGAGAATCCACAGATGAATGCGACCGAAGATCTGACGCGACAGGCAGGCCCGCCCGAAGCCCCGACCCGCGTCCCGACCGGCGTCCCGACGCTCACGGTGGCGGAGTTGGAGGCCGACCCGCACGGTGTCTACCGCGCCTGGCGGCCGCGGCTGCCCTTCGTCGGCCACGAGGTCGCGGGCGTCCTCGTCCTCCGCGCCCGCGACGTCGACCTGCTGATGCGCGACCCCCGCGCCCAAGCCACGGAGACGCTCTATCCGGAGTCGCGCGCGATCCCCGAGGGGGCGCTGTTCGACATCTTCGCGCACGGCATGCTCACGGCCAACGGCGCGGTCCACCGCCGGCGCCGCTCGCCCTTCACCCGCACCTTCGCGGCGCGCCTGATCGAGGGCCTTCGGCCCCGGATTCGCGTCGCCGCTGAGGGCCTCGTCCGCGACTGGCTGGGGGACGGGGAGGTCGACCTCGTCGCGCGCTACACCGCGCAGATCCCGGCCCAGGTCATCGCCGACATCCTCGGCCTGCCGCGCGACGACATCCCGCGGTTCACGCACCTCGCCTACGAGGTCTCCCGGGTGCTGAGCTTCACCTTCGGACCGGAGGACATCCCCGATCTGGAGGCGGCGGCGGTCGCGCTGCAGGACTACGTGGCCGGGATCCTCGCCGCGCGCCGGTCGGCGCCCCGCGCCGATTTCCTGTCGCGCTTCCTCGCGGAGACCGAGGCGGCCGGCGAGCTCACGCAGCAGGAGGTGGTGATCCAGCTCGTGCAGATGATCATCGGCGGCACCGACACGACCCGGGTCGCCGGCGCCATGCAGGTGGCGCTGCTGCTGCAGCATCCCGAGCAGTGGGCGGCGGTCAGCCGCGATCCCGACCTGATCCCGGCCGCGGTGGCGGAGTCGCTCCGCTACGAGCCGAGCGCCGGCTCCGCCGGCCGGGTCGCCCGGGAGGACATTCCCCTCGACGGGCACGTCGTGCCGGCCGGAAGCCTGATGCTGCTCTCGACGCTGTCGGCGATGCGGGACGAGACGGTCTACGCGCGTCCCGACACGTTCGACATCCGGCGCACCGACCTCCCGCGCCTCCACCCGGTCTTCGGCGGCGGCGCGCACCGGTGCATCGGCGAGGCCCTGGCGCGGGTCGAGCTGGAGGAGGGACTGGGCGCCGTGCTGCGCCTCGCCCCGCGCCTGCGCCTGACCGGCGCGATGCCGGTCCTCCGCGGCCACAGCGGCATCCGCCGCATCGACGCGCTGCGGGTCGCCGCCTAGCGCCGTTCCCGACCGGATGGGGACGGCGGCGCTCGCCGAGCCCTTCGCCGCGCGTAGCGAGGTCCCTCTCCCGCACGGGAGGGGGACCAGGGCGCGGCTGCCTCGACAGGATCGCCGCCCCTCCGGACCGCTGCGACCCTGTCGCGCCGTCTCCCGCGCGTCCGACGCGCGCCCGTTGCAGCCGTAGCCGCTTCGGCCCCGCGCCGCAGCGACGCCGTAACGGACCGCCCCCAGCCTCGCTCCCGGACGCCCCGGCGAACGCGCCGCGATCGCGGCGCCCTCACGCCCCCCACGGAAAGGACAAGCGATGAAGGTCCTCCTCTGCTCGACGCCCGCCACGGGCCATCTCAATCCCCTCCTCGCCATCGCCCACATGCTGATCGCGGACGGCCACGAGGTCATGGTCCTCTCGGGCTCGGCCTTCCGCGACCGCATCGTGGCGGCCGGCGCCCGCTTCATGGCGCTGCCGGGCGCGGCGGATTTCGACGGCCGCGACCTCCGCGCGGTCGTGCCCGAACTTGCCGAGATCGCGCCGGGACCGGACTGGCTGCGCGTCGCCATGGAGCGCGTGTTCGTCGACCGCATCCCCGACCAGGCGCGCGGCCTGCGCGCGGCGCTCCGGGCCTTCCCGGCCTCGCTGGTGATCGGCGACGACATGTTCTTCGGCGCCCTGCCGCTGCTGCTGGGGCCGCGCGCGGAGCGCCCCGCCATCGTCCTGTGCGGCACGTCGATCCTGCACTGCGCGCGGCCCGACCGGGCTCCGGCCTTCCTGGGCCTCCCGCCGGCCGAGACGCCCGAGCAGGAGGCAGCCTACGGCCGCATCGCAGAGGCCTACGAGGCGGCGGTCGACCGGCCGGTCGGGCTGAGCCTCGCCGCCAAGCTGGCGGAACTCGGCCGGGCCGCCCCGCCCTGGCCGCTGTTCGACGCGGTGGTCCGGCTCGCCGACACCTACCTGCAGCTGACCGTCCCTAGTTTCGAGTACCCGTTCCCGCTGCCGCCGACGGTGCGCTTCATCGGGGCGCTGCCGATCGTCCCGGGGCAGGCGGCGCTCCCGCCCTGGGCGGGCGACCTCGACGGCGCGCGCAAGGTCGTGCTGGTCACGCAGGGCACGGTCGCGAACCACGATTTCGGCCTGCTCGTCGGCCCCGCCCTCCGGGCGCTGGCCGATGAGACCGACATCCTGACCGTGGTGACGGGCGGCGGCCGGGGGCTCGACGCGATCCCCGGCCCGATCCCGGCCAACGCGCGGCTCTCGCCCTACCTGCCCTTCGAGTGGCTGCTGCCCCGGGTCGACGCCATGGTGACCAACGGCGGCTACGGGAGCGTGAACCAGGCCCTGAGCCACGGGATCCCCCTCGTCGCCGCCGGCCTCACCGAGGACAAGGCCGACGTGAACGCCCGCATCGCGTGGTCGGGGGCCGGGATCGACCTCGCCGCGAATGACCCGACGCCGGAGGCGATCCGGAAGGCGGTGCGGACCGTGCTCGACGCGCCCGGCCATCGCCGGGAGGCGCGGCGCCTCGCCGCCGAGTTCGCCGCCTACGACGCCAAGGCCGAGATCCTGCGGCTCCTGTCCAGCCACGGCGACCGCGCGCGCAGCGCCGCCTGAGCGTCCGCCGCACCCGGCGTGGGACCGTCCCGGGACTGTCCCGGCGGGGACGGCCCCCGCATCCGCGCCCATCACGGCACCCGGTCTGGCGGACCGGGTGCCGTTCGCGTGTCGGGGCGACCATTGGGGCGACTGTCGGGGCGACGAGCCCGGACCCGGGTCACGACCGTCCCGGCAACGATCCCGCGCCCGCCCGTCGTTCGCGCCGCGTGTCTGCTGTCATTGTTTTCCGATCCGCCGAAATCGCGGTGAAAGATCGGATTTTTACTTCGGACGCTCCACCACGAGGAGCACGAGATCATGATCTCACACCGCACACGGGCCGCCGCAGCCACCGCGCTCGGGACGATGCTGACAGTCCTGGCGGCCCCGACCGCCGCGCCGGCGCAGCCGGTCCCGCGCTTCGCGCAGCCCGACGTCCCGAGCGTCGCGGCGATCGCCCGGGCACGCCCGTTCCGGACGGATCTAGACCTCCGCTCCCCCGCCGTGGAGCGGGAGCATTCCCGGGCGCAGCGCATCATCGCCCGCGTCTGCTCGCGCTGCTGATGCCCGCGATGGCGCTGCGGGAGCCCCGCGCGGACACGGCGGACGCCTGTTCCGGGCTCGCTGGCGGTGTCGGGCGACGGGCGCGGGCCGTTCCCCTCCGCCGACACCTCGCCGTCGCGGCGGCGGGGCGCGGCCGGCTCCTCGCCGCGGCGCCGCTGCCGCTGCTCCTGGCGCTCGCGGCCACGACGACGCCCGAGCCCGTCACGGTCGGGCTCGGCGGGCTCGCCCTGGCATGGCTCTCGCTGCGGGTGCACCGCCTGCGCGGCGCCGCGTGCGCCGCGACGCGGCAGCGGAACAACCTCGCGCGCCTGACCGCGCCGACGGTCGCCCGATGGGTCGCCGAGACGGATCGCGCCGCCCGGCGCCCCGGCTGGGAGCAGGAGGCGACGGTGCTCTTCGCCGACATCCGCGGCTTCACCCGCCTCTGCGAGGGCATGGCGCCCGGCGAGGTCGCGGCGTTCCTCGCCGCGTTCCGGTCCCGTGCCGCGCGGGCGATCGAGGCGGCGGGCGGCTTCGTCGACAAGTTCGTCGGCGACGAGGTGATGGCGGTGTTCGGCGTGCCGGACGCAGCGCCCGGGGATGCCGGTCGCGCCGTCGCGGCGGCCCGCGCGCTCGCGGCCGCGATGGCGACCTGGAGCCGGGAGCGCGGACAGGCCGGCCTGCCACCGGTGCGGGTCGGCATCGGGCTGCATCGCGGCCCGGTCTTCATCGGCGTCATCGGGGCGGAGCGGGTCGAGTTCACGGCAGTCGGCGACACCGTCAACGTGGCCCGTCGGCTGGAACAGATGACCCGCGCGCTGCCCTGCGACTGCCTCGCCTCCGAGGCGGTCGTCCGGGCGGCGCCGTCCGGCGGGGCGCGGATCGTGGCTGTCGGGCCCGTGCGCGGCGGCCGCACCGTCCTGCGCCTGTTCACCCTCCGGCTCGATCCGGCCGGGACGCGTGCGGACTGAACCGACGCCTCCTGAAGACCCGGCGGGGTAGGGGGCGGCGACTGCGTCCCGTCCCGCCGCCGTTCCGGATGCCACCCTCAGGCGCGGGGCCGGTCGGCGAGGTCGTCGAGGTCGACGCGCCGGGTGATCCCCAACGCGTCCAGGAAGGCCGCGTCGTGGCTGACGACGAGGAGCGCGCCGTCATAGGCCGCCAACCCGGCCTCGAGAGCCTCGACCGCGTCCAGGTCGAGGTGGTTGGTCGGCTCGTCGAGGATCAGGAGGGGCGGGGGCGCGCGGTTGCCGAGCACGCAGGCGAGGGCGGTCCGGACCCGCTCGCCGCCGCTCAGCGCCGCGACGGGGCGGTCCGCGGCCGCCGCCCGGAACTGGAACCGCGCCAGCGCCGCCCGGCACCCGTTCGCGTCCTCCTCCGGGTTGAGACGCGCGAAGTTCTCCGCCACGGTCCGGTCGCGATCGAGGAGGTCGAGGCGCTGGTCGAGCAGCGCGGCGCGCACCCCGACCGAGACGCGGCCCGACCACGGGCTGAGGCGGCCGGCGACCAGCGCGAGCAGGGTCGACTTGCCCGAGCCGTTCCGCCCGCGGAGGGCGACGCGCTCCGGACCCGTGACCGCGAGGGACACGTCCCGCAGGACCGGCTGACCCGGCCGGTAGCCGACCGTCACGTCGGTGAGCGCGAGGACGCGCCGGTCGGCGTGGAGCCCGCTCGGCGGGAGCGCGATCGCGGCCGGCTTCACCGCCGCGATCCGGTCCCGGGCCTCCGCCAGATCGGCCTCGGCGCCGGCGCGCTGGCGCTCGGTGAGGCGCGCGCTCCCGCCCGCCGTCCGCTCCGCGTTGTCCCGGCGAGCCCCGGCCAGGATCCGGGGCAGGTCGCCCTTCGCGGAGCGGCGGTGCCCGGCCGCGTCGCGGCGCTGCTGGCGCTCGACGCGCTCCTGCGCCCGGCGGGCGAGGTCCGTCGCCCGCTTCTCGGCGACCGCGAGGTCGTGCTCGGCCGCGGCGAGACGCGTCGCCTTGGCCTGCCGGAAGGCGTCGAAATTGCCCCGGTAGCGGGTCGCTTCCCCCGGCGCGAGGTCCACGATCGCGTCCATCGAGTCGAGCAGGGCTCGGTCGTGGCTGACCACGATCGCGCCGCTGCGCCACCCCTGCAGAAGTTCCTGGACCGCCCGCCGCCCGTCGCGATCGAGGTCGTTGGTCGGCTCGTCGAGGAGCAGGAAATCCGGCGCGGCGAAGATCGCCGCCGCCAGCGCCGCGCGGGCGCGCTGCCCGCCGGAGAGGCGCCGGAGCGGCGTGTCGGGGTCCACCGCCACGCCCATCCGCGCCAGCGCTCCCGTCAGGCGCTCCGCGAGCGTCCAGTCGGCGGCGGCGAGCTCGTCGGCCTCCGCCGCACCGGCCTCCGCGCGACGGAGCAGCGCCAAGCCCGCCGTCGCGCCGAACAGGTCGGCGACGGTCTCGTCGGCGGTCGGGCCCGCGAACTGGCGCAGCAGGGCGACCGTGCCGTCGCGGTGGATGCTGCCGCCCGTCGGCGCGAGGCGGCCCGCCAGGATGTTCAGGAGCGTGCTCTTGCCAGCGCCGTTGCGGCCGGCGATGCCGGTTCGCTCCTGCCCGAAGCTGGCGGTGATGCCGGAGAGGACGGCGCGCCCGTCAGGCGCGGTCCACGCGAGGTTCAGGAGGGCGAGCTGTGCTGGCATGCGGAGAGACGGTCCTGGCGACAAGGCGGGGCGGCGTTGCAGTCAGGGTCAGTCTCATCGGCGTCTCGGCTCCGGCGGGGGGGCCTCCGTAGCGCCGGTCGCGGCCTCTCGCAACGCCGCGGCCGTCGCTTTTTGCGGCGGGATGTCACAAACCGGGATGCTGCATCGTCCTGTCGCCGACCGGGACGCCGGAGCGGCAGGGTGCCCCTCGGCCCGGTCCGCGCGGGAGACAGACGTCATGAAGATCGTGGTGATCGGCGGCAGCGGCTTGATCGGCCGGCATCTGACGGCCGAGCTGAAGCGCGCGGGCCATGAGGCCGTCCCCGCCTCCCCGAGCACGGGCGTCGACGCCGTGACCGGCGCCGGCTTGGCCCAGGTTCTCGTCGGCGCCGACACCGTGGTCGATGTGGCGAACGCGCCCTCCTTCGAGGAGGCGGCGGTGCGCGACTTCTTCGAGCGCTCGAGCCGCAACCTCCTCGCCGCCGGCCGGCAGGCGGGCGTCAAGCACCACGTCGCCCTCTCGATCGTCGGCGCGGACCGCGCGGACGGCAACGGCTACTTCCGGGCGAAGGTCGCGCAGGAGCGGCTGATCGCGGCGTCGGGCCTTCCCTACACCATCGTCCGCGCCACCCAGTTCTTCGAGTTCGTCGCGACGATCGCCGAAGCCTTCGCGGTCGGGGAGCGGATCCTCGTGCCGGACGCGGATTTCCAGCCCATCGCGGCGGCGGACGTGGCCGCGGCGCTCGCCGCGGTGGCGGTCGGCGCGCCGGTCGACGGGACGATCGACGTCGCGGGGCCGGAGCGGCTGCCGTTCCGGGCGTTCGTCGCCCGGCGCGCGGCGGCCGCCGGCGACGGCCGCGCGGTGACGGTCGACGCCGCGGCCCGCTACTTCGGTGCCGCGCTGGCGCGAGGCTCCCTGGTCCCCGACGACGCGGCCGCGGCCCGCCTCGGGGATACGCGCTTCGAGACCTGGCTCACGACGGCATGACGGGACCCGACCTTCCCCGCGGGCGGGCTCCGCCCCGACGCGATCAGGCCTCCGGTCCGGTCATGCCGCCGGGGCGCGGGGACGGGACCGCCGCCTTCGAGGCCCACCGTCCCCGGCTCCTGCGCATCGCCTACCGCATGCTCGGCTCGCGCAGCGAGGCCGAGGACGTCGTGCAGGACGCGTGGCTGCGCTGGGTCGCGGCGGACCGGAGCGGGGTCGCGGCGCCCGACCGGTTCCTCGCGCGCGTCGTGACGCGCCTCTGCCTCGACCAGATCAAGTCGGCGCGCGCGCGCAGGGAGAGCTATGTCGGCCCCTGGCTGCCGGAACCGCTGATCGAGCCGCTGGTCGAGCCGGGGGCGGACGGCGTGGACGAGGACGACCTCACGCTGACGCTGATGCTCGCGCTCGAGCGGCTGTCTCCCTTGGAACGCGCGGCCTTCCTGCTCCACGACGTGTTCGGCCTGCCGCTCGGCGACGTCGCGGAGACGCTCGGGCGAACGGCGCCGGCCGTGCGCCAGCTCGCGGCGCGCGCGCGCCGGAACGTCCGGGCCGCGCGCCCGCGCTTTCCCGTGACCCGCGACGAGGGCGAGCGCGTCGCCCGGGCGTTCTTCGAGGCCTCCGCGAGCGGCGATGTCGCGGGGCTGCGGACGCTGCTCGCCGACCGCGTGACGCTCTCTTCGGACGGGGGCGGCAGGGTGCTCGCCTTCGTCAACCCGATCCGGGGGCTCGAGCGCCTGCTCCGGCTCTACGCGGGCGCGCGGCGCAAGTGGGGCGACGGCCGGGCGGCGCTGGTCGGGTTCGTGTGGATCGACGGGCTTCCGGGCTATGTCACCCGCGAGCGCGGCGGCCTCCTGCAGACGACGGCCCTCGCGATCGAGAACGGCCGGGTCGACGCCATCTACATCACGCGCAATCCCGACAAGCTCCACCACGTCGCGCGCGCCGTCGCGGCCGGCCCGGGACCCGGCGACGCGGCCGGGCCTGCGGCGCGCCGGTCTTGACGATCCGCCCCGCGGCGCGGCTTGCATGGCGCGCGGCGGGCCCTCGCGGCGCCGCTGGTGAAACGACCCACGCGGACTGATCAACCATGCCGGCGCGCCCGCTCGTCCTGTTTCCCGATCCCCGCCTGACGCGCCCGGCCGAACCGGTCGACGCGTTCGACGCGGCCCTGCGGGCCCTCGCCGACGACGTCCGGGACACGCTCATGGCCGAGAGCGCCATCGGCCTGACGGCCCCGCATATCGGCGTGGCCGCGCGCCTCGTGGTGGTGCGGATGTCGCCGGACGAGAGCGCCCGCGTCTACGTGAACCCCGTCGTGTCCTGGGCGTCCCCCGACACGGAGGCCCACGATGAGGGCAGCGTCAGCATGCCGGGGGTGCGCGAGCGGATCACCCGGGCCGCCCGCATCCGCCTGAGCTACCGCGACCTCGACGGGTCCGCCCACGAGGAGGAGACCGAGGGCTTCCCGGCCGCGGTCCTCCAGCACGAGATCGACCAGCTCGACGGCGTGTTCTGGATCGCCCGCCTGTCGCGCCTGAAGCGCGAGCGACTGCTGAAGCGGTTCGGGAAGGGCCGGCCCGCCTGATCCGGTCGGGGCTCGCGGCGGGCGTCGGCACCCCGCCGCGGCGCGCTGGCAGAGCCGGCGCGGGGCGGGCTACCATGGGCGCGACCTCGCCGACCCTCCGGACTCGTCCCCTCTGAACGGACCCTGCGCATGCATCCTGCCGTGGCCGCCGCCAACGCCTTCAGGGCGGTTCATGACGCCGGTCAGGTCCCGGACTACGAGCGCATCCTGCGGCAGGGCTACAGCCGCTTCCTCGCTCCGGGGGATGTCGTCGTCGACGTCGGCGCCCATACCGGGCTCCACCTCGTCGCGTTCGTCGACATCGTCGGCCCGACCGGCAAGGTCCACGCCTTCGAGCCGATCCCGTTCCTGATGAAGGATCTGGTGGGGCGTTTCGGCCGACGACCCGAGGTCGAGCTGCACGACGTCGCCCTCTCCGACGCGGCGGGGCGCACCGATTTCACGGTCGCGAGCGTGCCCGGCGAGAGCGGGCTCCTCGCCCGCTACTTCAGCAGTCCCGCCATCACGTCCAAGACCATCAAGGTCAGGACGGAGAGGCTCGATACCGCCCTCAGTCACGTCCCCGCGGTGGCCTACATCAAGATGGACATCGAGGGCGGGGAGTTGAACGCCCTGAGCGGCGCGGCCCAGCTCCTCCGGCGATGCCGCCCGATCGTCAGCGTGGAGTACGGCTGGGCCGGCTACTCCGCCTACGGGCACGCGCAGGATTCACTCTACCGGTTCGCCGAGAGCCACGGCTACATCTGCGCGGACATCACCGGAAACCTGATCGACGATGCGAGCACGTGGCTCGCGGTCAGCGACTACGTGACGTGGGATTTCTTCCTCGTCCCGCAGGAGCGTCGAGCCGACTGGGCCGCCCTGTTCGCGCGCCGCCCGGAGCCCGGACCCGCGTGATCCGGACCCGCGTGATATGGACCCGGGCGGAACGGCGCGGCCGGACCGTCCGCGCGGCGGAACAACGGCTCCGCATGGTGCGTTGCACGCTCCCACCTCTAGGCCGTCCGGCGCGGCCAGCCACCCACCGTGCCCAGTCCCGAAGGTCCACCAGGATCGCGCGCAGGGTATCTCAGATCAACCCGCGTGAAGGGTCGTGACCGTGCCGAACTCGCGGCAGCCGTTTCAATCCTCGTCCGCCGCCAGCGCGCCGCTGGCGAGCCTGCGGCGTGGGTCGGGCCAGCTCTTCGAGAGCGAGCGTCGCCTCAACGCGGTCCTCGACAACGCCTCGGTGTCCATCTTCCTGATGGATGACCGCCAGCACTGCATCTACATGAACCGCGCCGCCGAGCAGTTGACCGGCTGGACGCTGCGGGAAGTCCTCGCCCGCGATTGCCCGCTGCACGACATCGTCCACCACACCTACCCGGACGGAAGGCCCTTCCCGCTGGAGGAGTGCGCGATCGACCGCGCCTTCCCGGAGAACAATCAGGAGCGCGGCGAGGAGGTGTTCGTGCACAGGGACGGGCACTTCTTCCCCGTGGCGTTCACTGCCAGCCCGATCCGCGACGACGCGACCAACATCATCGGGACGATCATCGAGGTCCGCGACATCAGCGAGGAGAAGGCGGCCGCCGAGCGCCAACGCCTGCTGATCAACGAGCTCAATCACCGGGTGAAGAACACTCTCGCCACGGTGCAGTCGATCGCCGCGCAGACCTTCCGCGGGCAGACGGACCAGACGACGCGCGCCGTCTTCGACGCCCGGATGGCGGCCCTGTCCAACGCCCACAACGTGCTGGTCGAGGACAATTGGGAGAGCGCCAGCCTGCGCGGCGTGGTCGAGCGGGCGCTCGCCCCCCACCTTTTGGCAGAGGTCGATGCCGGCCGCTTCCGGTTACAAGGGCCGGACGCGCGACTGCACCCTAAGGTGGCAGTGACGCTGGCAATGGCCCTCCACGAGTTGATGACCAACGCGGCGAAGTACGGCGCCCTGTCGACGCCCGAGGGCGGGGTCGCGGTGACCTGGTCCCTTCACGATCGCGATGACGGCCGTCAGCAGCTCGACCTGCTCTGGGAGGAGCGGGGTGGCCCGCCAGTCACGCCCCCGACCCGGAAGGGGTTCGGCTCACGGCTCATCGAGCGGCAATTGCCGCTGGAGTTCGACGGCAGCGCGGCGATCACCTTCGCGCCGGCGGGCGCGACCTGCCAGATGCGGATCCCGCTGACCCAGCTCGGCTGGATCGGCCAGGAGGCGGTCGAAGGGCCGCGCGCGCCATGACGCCGCTCGCCGGACGCCGGGTCCTGCTGGTCGAGGACGAGAGCCTCGTCGCCATGCTCGCCGAGGACATGCTGCTCGACCTGGGCTGCGAGGTCGTGGTGGCGATGCGCCTCGAGCAGGCCCTGGCCCATGCCCGGACCGAGGCGTTCGATCTGGCGGTGCTCGACGTGAATCTCGGCGAGGCGCGCAGCTACCCGGTCGCCGACCTGCTGCTGGCGCGCGATACGCCGTTCCTGTTCGCCACCGGGTACGGGCAGCACGGCCTGGACGCCGCCTATCAGGCGGTTCCGGTGCTCCAGAAGCCCTACCAGGCGGCGCCGCTCGAGCATGTTCTGCTGCGCCTGTTGAGCCGTGAGGGGCCGAACCGCACGGGCCCGACCGGCCTGCCACCCGCCTGCCGCTGTCGGGCGTCCGAGCCCGCCCACAGGCAGTTCCGCGCCGATCCGATCCGCTGAGGCGCCCGGGCCGGCGCGGGACCGGAGCGACCGAGTACGGCGCCGACCGGCGCGGAAGGGCACCACCGTGATCGATCTCAACACGGCGACGGCCGAGGAACTGGACAGCGTTCCGGCACTCAAGGGCCACGGCTTCGAGATCGTGCGCTACCGGGAGGAGCGCGGCCGGTTCACCAGCCTGCGGCAGCTCGACGAGGTGCCGGGCCTCAGCGGCAAGACCGACGGTGTCGCCGATCAGGTCACGATCGCGGACAGTCCTTAGCGCCGGTCCCGACCGGTCCGGCGCGGATCTCGGTCAGGCCCGAGATCCGTCGGGAGGGGTCTGCTCTCGCGGAGCGCCCGGTCGGGGATCAGGTCCGTCCGGACGAGGCACATCCGGACCCAGCGGCTCCACGGCGCGCTCCACCTCGAAGCGTCCTGCCGCTCCCCAACGCCCTCCCGCACGGGGGAGGGGGCACGGCGCGGCTGACATGCTTTCGCCGCCTGTCCGTGTGATGGGCTGCGCGAGCGGCGTGAAAGCCGCGCGGGTCGACGACGCCCGCGCAAGCCCGAGCTTCGAGAAGCAACGATGGACATGCAGGTCGAGAAAGCCCAGGGCCGGCCTCTGAAAGGCATCGACCGGAACAAGGTGATCGCGCAGTCGCTGCGGCAGTTCGCGCGCCTCCCGGGCCTGCCCGACACCAAGAAGGGCGTGCGCTCGTACCAGAGCCACGTCAAAAGCGACCCCTGGCTGCCGCTCCTGTTCGTCGTCTGCTTCGTCCTGCCGACCCTGGCCGCCGGGATCTACTACGGGCTGATCGCCTCCGACCGCTACGTCACCGAGGCGCGGTTCGCGATCCGGCCGACCATCGGCACCGCCGACAAGGCGACGCCCGACACGGTCGGCACGAATGCCGGTGTGATCAAGGCGACCGTCGCCCAGGAAACGCTCATCGCGCAGGAGTACATCCACAGCCGGCCCATGGTCGAAGCGGTCGCGGCGGAACTCCCGATCCGCGCGTGGTTCGGTCGGGACGACATCGACATGTTCTCCCGCTTCAACCCGGAGAAGCCGGTCGAGAAGTTCCTGCGGTACTGGCGCCGCCGGGTCGACGTCGACGTCGAATCGGCGTCCGGCATCATGTCGCTGACCGTCGAGGCCTTCGATCCCGACGAGTCGCTCGCCATCACCAAGGCGGTCATGACGGATACGGAGCGGATGCTGAACGACCTCAGCCTGCCGTCCCGGAAGGACGCCCTCGACGTGAGCACGCGCGTCCTGAAGCTCGCGGAGGAGCGCGAGGCCAAGGCCAACGCCGCCCTGAACGAGCTGCGCAACCGCGAGGGCGTGCTCGACGTCATCAAGTCGAACACCGCCACCATCAAGTCGGTCTCGGAACTGCGGGAGACGCGCACCAAGCTCGCCGTCCAGCTGGCGGTGCTCCAGCGGGACCTCGGCCCGCAATCCCGCAGCATCGTCGACCTGAAGCAGCAGATCGGCGATCTCGACGCGAACATCGCGCGGGTCCAGCAGCAGCTGGCCGGCACCGCGCCGACCGAGAAGCGGCGCCTCTCGGACGCGCTCACGCGGTTCGAGGATCTCGAGCACGAGCGCGAGAATGCCGAGAAGTATCACCGCGACGTGCAGCTGGCCTATGACCGGGCCCGCATCGTGGCCCAGCAGCAGGTCGTGGCCCTGGTGCCGATCGTCGAGCCCATCAAGGCCGGATCCTCGACCGAGCCGCGCCGCATCCTGATGACGAGCATCATCACCGCCGGCGCCGCCGTGCTGTTCGCGGCCGCGATGTTCACCCGCCGCATGCTCATCACCTGATCCCGAGCCGGGTCGGCGCGCGGACGCGGTCGGGACGGTCCGCGGCCCGCCGGCAGCGCCGACGAAAAAGCCCGCCGCGGCGAACCGGGCGGGCTGAGGGAGTGCTTGGGAGGAAGCGCAACCGTACGGCGGGCCCTGCTGGCATGCCAGATGCCGAATCGCAGGGCAGGTCTGCGAAATCGGGCGGTCTCCCGATGGAATACTTTTCCTGAACGCCTTAATAGGCCGGGCCGACGGACTCCGGGGCCGCCCGCGAAGATCCTAGGCGGCCGCCGCCCGGGACCGCGTCCGCTCCTCGAGGCCGCGGATCGTCGCGGCGAGCAGGCTGTCCAGGGCGTCGCACGCGTCCGCCCGCTCGGCGCAGGCCGCGTTCCGCGCGTCCTCCTCGATGACGCGCAGCCGCGCCACGAGGCCGCGCGCGCCGACATTCGCGCTCATCGACTTGAGGCTGTGCGCGGCCCGGGCGATCGCCGGCTGGTCAGAGGCGGCGAGGGCGGCTCTCAGACCGGCGAGCGCCACCGGACCCTGCGCCCGATACAGGTCGAGGACGCGGTCGAGGAAGGCGCCATCTCCGAGGCCGAGCAGCCCGTCGATCACCTCGGCGTCGATGAGGTCGTCGGCGGCGTTCGCGACGGCCGGCGCGGCGAGCGGAGCGACCGGGGCCGGCGTCACGGTATGCGCCGCGGCGGCAGCCGGCGCGACGCGGAGCGCCGGGACCTGCGCCTGCAGCAGGTCGGCGAGCTGCCGCAGCGTGAAGGGCTTCAGGAGCGTCCCGTCCATGCCGGCCGCCGCCGCGGCGTCGGCGGCCTCGCCGAGGACGTGCGCCGTGAGGGCGACGATCGGGACGCGCCCGCCGGTGGCCGCCTCGCGCTGCCGGATCCGCCGCGCGGCCGCGAAGCCGTCCAGGACCGGCATGCTGCCATCCATCAGGATCAGGTCGAAGCGTTGCGTCTCGGCGGTCGCCACTGCCGCGGCCCCGTCCTCGACGGTCACCACATCGGTCACGCCGCAGCGGGCCAGCGCCTCGAGGGCCACCTCGCGGTTGACCGCGCTGTCGTCGGCGACGAGCACCCGCGCGGCCGGGAATCGCGGGAGTGCCTCGTCCGTGCCGGCGGGCGAGGGCGGGGAGGCGGCCGCGGCGAGGGTGTCGCCCGCGGCCAGCGCCGCCAGGACGGGCTGCCACTCCGCCTGGGTCACCGGCCAGCGCAGCACCGCGTCGGCGAGACCGGCGCGGAGCGCCGCGTCGGCCGCGCCGTCGCCCGGTCCCGCGACCGCGAGCACCCGCACGGCCCGGTCCGGCCGGCGGCCCGCCGCCACGAGGGCGGCCGCGTCGCCGATCCAGTGGTCGGCGGCGCTCCCCGGCGCGACCGGCGCGAAGCCGGCCGCGCGCAGGCCGGCCGCGAGGGCGGCGCGGGTGGCGGGACCGGCCGTGTCGAGCGCGATCGCGGCCGGCACCGCGTCGCGGCGCCGGACCGGGCGGGCCGGCTCGGCGACCGTGACGGGGATGCGCGCCGAGAAGGTCGAGCCGGCGCCGACGCGGCTCGTCACCGCCACGGTGCCGCCCATCGCGGCGACGATCTGCTGGGCGATCGAGAGCCCGAGGCCGGTGCCGCCGAACCGGCGGGTCGTCGACTGGTCGGCCTGCGAGAAGGCCGAGAAGATCGTCGCCAGCTTGTCCTGCGGGATGCCGATCCCGGTGTCGGAGACGGCGATCACGAGGCACCCGTCGGCGGCATCGACCGTCATCCGGACGGCGACGTGGCCAGCCTGGGTGAACTTCAGCGCGTTCGACACGAAGTTGCTCAGCACCTGTCCGAGGCGGACCGGGTCGCCGAGGATCGCCCGCGGCACCTCCGGCCCGACCTCGGCCGCGAGGTCGAGCCCGGCCGTCCGGGCCCGCTCGGCGAAGAGCGTCACCGCGGTGTCGGCGAGTTCGGCGGGGCTCACGGGCACGCGCTCGAGCTCGAGCTTGCCCGCCTCGACCTTCGCGAAGTCGAGGATGTCGTTGATGATCGCTAGGAGCGACCGGCCGGACCGGGCGATGACCTCGGCGTAGCGGCGCTGGCGCGCCGGCAGGTCGGACCCCGCCAGCAGCTCGGCCATGACCAGGACGCCGTTCATCGGGGTCCGGATCTCGTGGCTCATCGTGGCCAGGAAGGCCGACTTGGCGGCGTTGGCGGCGTCGGCGGCCTGCTTGGCCTCGCTCAGGTCGGCCGTCCGGGCGCTGACCTCCGCCTCGAGGTGGGCGCTGTGAGCGGCGAGGCGGTGATCGCGCTCGTTCACCGCTGAGAGCAGGTCGTTGAAGGTCCGCGCCAGCGCGCCGACCTCGTCGTCGCCGCCCACGGGCGCGCGCTGCGCGTAGTCGTGGCGCAGGCGGACCGCCTCCATGGTGCGGGCGAGGGCGGCGAGCGGGCGCGTGACGCTGCGCTGCAGGTAGAGCGACACGCCGACGCCGATCGCGACGGCGAGCAGCGCCGCCAGCGCGGCGTTCTGCGCGGCGGCCCAGAGATGGCCGAGGATGTCGTCGGTCTCGCCGATCAGCACGACCCGGCCGACCGGGACCCCGTTCTCCACGATCGGCGCGGTCGCCTGGAGGCTGCGGGTGGCGAGCAGGTGCAGGAGCGACAGGTCCGCGCCGTCCTGGGCGGCGTCCCGGGTCAGGCGCAGGCCGATCCCCTGCTCGGCGAGCACGGACCCGTCCGGACGCTCGATCGCCCCGTAGACGATGGACGGCACCTTGCCGATCGCCCGCAGCGACGCGTCCGCCCCGTCGGCGTCGCCCGCCGCGGTGGCCCGGGCGCCGCCATGCGCGAAGACCTGCGCGACGGCTTCCAGCGCCGCCTGCTTGTCGGCGGCGTAGCGGGCGACCTCGCGCCAGACCGACAGGGCCGCCGCCAGGACGAGCGCCGCCGTGACGGCGCCGGTCACCGCCAGAGCCAGCCGGCCCGCCAGGGAGCGCCTCGGCCTCAGCCACGCGAGATGCACGCTCGGCTCCTTCAGGTGGCCCGGTCGGGCCCGATCGCGGGGAGGGACGGGGAGGGGCGGTAGGGCGACGGTACCGGGGAGCGGATCAGGCGGCGGCGCGCAGGCAGGTCCGCGCCACCGCGTCCCAGCCCGCGAGGAACGCCTCGACGCAGCGCGGGTCGAAGTGGCGGCCGGCTTGGTCCGCCACGAAGGCCCGCGCCCGCTCGAGCGGCCAGGCCGCCTTGTAGGGCCGCTCGGTCACCAGGGCGTCGAACACGTCCGCCACAGCCACGATGCGGCCCGAGAGCGGGATCCCCTCGCCGCGCAGGCCCTTCGGGTAGCCGGTGCCGTCCCAGCGCTCGTGGTGGCTCTCGGCGATCTCGGCGGCGAGCCGCACGACGTCGGAGGTGCTGCCCTCCAGGATCCGCCGGCCGCGCTCGGCGTGCTTCTCCATCTCGGCGCGCTCCTCGGCGGAGAGCGGTCCGGGCTTGAGCAGGATCGCGTCGGGCACGCCGATCTTGCCGACGTCGTGCATCGTGGAGGCGAGCTTCAGGATCCGGATCTCCTCCGGGCCGAAGCCGAGGTTCCGGGCGATGACGCCCACGTAGCCCGCCACCCGGGCGATGTGGTCGCCGGTATCGGTGTCGCGGTGCTCGGCGGCCCGCATCAGCAGGGCGATGATCTCGCGCTCCCGCGCCTCGATGACGGCGACCGCCGCCGCGACCTCGCGGGCGAGCCACGCGGCCCGGTCCTGCTCCTGCCGGTGGGCCGCGCTGATCTTCATCAGGTTGGTGATGCGGGCCTGGATCTCCACGGGATCGCAGGGCTTGCCGAGGAAGTCGGTCGCGCCCGCGCGCAGGGCCTCGTGGCGCAGGCTGCGCTGGTCGAGGCTCGTCACCATCACGATCGGCACGTGCGCGAAGCCCGGGACCGCCCGCGCCGCCGCGATCACCTCGAGGCCCGTCAGGCCGGGCATGTCGTAGTCGGTGACGACGACCCCGATCCGGTCGACATGCGCCCGCAGGAAGTCGAGCGCCGTCACGGGACACGTGAAGGCGACCGGCTCGCAGTCGGCCACGGGCTTGAGCGCCTGCATGATCAGCAGGTTGTTCATCTCGGAATCGTCGAGGATCAGCGCGAGCACCGTGTCACTCCCAGGCGACGAGTAGTCGACGCAGGATCCGCATCGCGTCCTCTCTACTGGGACAGCAGCAGCTTGCCCGAGAGGGGTCCGACCCCCTTCGGCACCGGCACGCTGGTCCCGTCGTAATTCGCGTTCAGATAAAGGTTCGGGCCCTGGTACAGGTTGACCTGCTGGGCCACGATCACCGTGTAGGCCGACTGGTCGGCGACGGGCTTGTCGGCGTCGATCACCACGCGGCCGGCCGGCAGGTAGAGCGTCCCCAGCATGGTTCGCGCGTTGTCGCTGATGATGCGGTAGGTCCGCATGGGCTTGGTCGCGGCCAGCGGCGGCGGGGTCGGCGGCGGTGGCGGCGGCGCAGGCAGCAGCGGCGTGACGGTCTGGTCCACCAGGCCGGCGAGGATCGCCGCGGGGTCGACGGGATCGCTGACCGAGCGCTCTTCCATCATCAGCAGGCCGGCCATGGGGCCGGTGGTCGGCGCCGACAGGCTGACCGTGGTCTTCTTGTCGAAGAGCAGACCGCCCTTGTTGCCGGTGAAGTAGAAGGCGACGTCGGTTCCCGTCATGACGGCATTCTTGTCGACGATGAGCGGGCCGTCTTTCATCACGTAAATGCCGGCGCGCAGCGTCACGGAGGCGTTCTTGGTGATGTACAGGCCGCCGCAATAGGTGCCCGGATCGAGGGTGGCGCTCTGGTCGACGAGGTTGCCGGAGGTGTCGCGCTTGCTGTTCGCCGAGGACGGGATCGCCGTGCACGCGCCGACCGGCGGCGCCGCCCGGTCCCTCAGGGGGTCCTGGATCGGCGGGCAGCCCGTCTGCGGCGGCGGCGCGAAATTCGCGCGGGCGCCGTCGAAGCCGCCCGCCGTGCAGATTGTCTGCGCCCGGGCATAGGCGCTGTCCTTGCCGACCATGCCGCGCGGGCTCTGCGAGTTGCTGTAGAGCGAGCAATCCTGGGCGGTCACCTCGGCGCTCTTCTCCAGCTCGAACGCGCCGGCGGCGAGCGGGTCCAGCGTCAGCAGGCACAGGCGCATCTTGCCGACGACGCGGACCGTCGAGCGGACCGAGACCTTGACGGTGGGCACTCCGACGAAGCCGCCGAAGGCGAGCTTGACGGTCTCGTCGACCGTCGTGGCGACGCTGGTCTTGTCGTCCGCCACGTCGACGCGGAGGGCGTAGGGGCTCTCGGGCCGCGGCGCCGCCTGGGCGTGGACCGTGTCGACCACGATGCTCTTGGCCGCCGCCGAGGTCGAGACGGCGAGCTTGAGGTAGTTGCCGGCCGCGAGGACTCCGGCATCGGCCGCGTTCTGGAGCTGGCTGCGCCGCGAGGCGAGGCGGGCGTAATCGATGCCGCCCCCGGTCAGGCCGAGCAGCACCACGGCGCTCAGGCCGAAAGTCAGGGCGACCGAGCCGGACCGGTCGGTCAGGGCCCGCGGGCCGGCGCGGAGCACTCTCCAGAACAGGGAAATGGACGCGTCTCCCAGGGCGGGACCGGATCGGCGGCTGCGGCGGCACCGGCCACCGAACCGTTGGTCTAAGGCACAGCTCCTAAAAATCCGTGGCGTCCGAGCACCGCGAAGCTATCGCCACGCGATAGAGCCGCCTTTAGCTGTGAACAACTTCTATATGCGGCCGCACAATGCCCAGCACCGTCTCGACGACTGATCGCCTCACCGGCCGGCCGCCGAATGAACACAACAGCACACAACCTCAGGGTGAATTCGCGTCCTCATCACATGTCGCGGCCGCAAAATCTTGCTGAACCCGCAATTTCTACCCAGATTTGAACCGTTTTTAAACGGCCTCATCATAGGGTTATTTTCGTCCGCGCCTCTACGGCCGGACGGCCGCAGGCACGAACCTGCAGAGTTCGTTTGGCATGATGGGCATCTTTCGGCGCGTCGCGACCGTCCGCCGTCCGGGCGGGACCGAGGGCCGCGCCGGCACGGCCGGACGCGTCCGACGGTTCGCCGGCCACCGGACCGGCGCCTCCGCGGTGGAGTTCGCGCTCCTGGCCGCGCCGTTCCTGGCCCTCCTGGGCGTCGTGGCGGAATCCGGCGTCATCGCCATCGAGCAGCAGACGCTGGACATCGCGGTCGACCGGAGTGTCCGGCAGCTGCGAACCGGCACCTTCCAGGACGGCTCCGACGGCGGCGATCCGAGCGAGCGCCTCCGCAGGATCGTCTGCACCGGCCCCTCGGCGCTGTTCCCCTGCGCCGACCTGCGCCTCGACGTCTCCCGGACGCCCTCGTTCTCGACCTCGCAGCCGGCGGAGCCGTTCGACAAGACCACGAAGACCTGGACGCCGGGCTTCGGCCAGCGCTTCGAGTGCCCGCAGGGCGGCGACACCGTCACGGTCCGGGTCGCCGTGCCGGTGATGCGGCTGTTCCAGATGCTGGATTTCACCGGCCGGATCATGGCCGACAAGACTCAGCTGCTGGTCACGACCGAGATCTTCCGGGCCGAGGATTACGAGCCCAAGCCGTGCTGAGCGGTCGCCTGCGCGCCCACCTGATCCGCCTGATCGGCGACCGGGAGGGCGTGAGCGCGATCGAGTTCAGCGTGATCGCCCCGATCCTGCTGCTGATCCTGATGGGGTCGATCGAGCTGCCCCGCGCCTACATGATCGGGAAGCGGCTCGACAACGCGGCGGCCACGATGGCGGACCTGATCTCGCGCGGCAGCTACGCCGACCTCAAGCCGGTCTTCGCCGCGACGAGCGCGATCTCCAACCCCTACGACGTGAGCCGGGCGAGCATCGTGCTCACGGCGGCGGGCACCTACAGCGACGGCAGCTCGGCGGCGACCAAGGTCTGCTCGAGCGCCGAGTCCAACGGACAGGCCCGCACGGCGGGCTCCTCGCTCGGCGCACCGCCCGCCGGGATGACCCGGAACGGCGACCGCTTCGTCGTGTCGGAAGTCACGATGACCTACCACCCGATCTTCCCGGTCCTCTCGAACCTGACGCGGTGGACCTTCCGGTACAAGAAGATCTGGCCGGTGCGCGGCGGCGAGATCTACAACGGGCAGAGCGAGGTGGTTCTGCCGGGGGGAAAACCCTGCCCGGCCTGACGGCTAGGCTGACGCTTCGTACCGGCCCGGCTTTGCGGCCGGCGCCACCGGATGACCCGGTGACGCCGGATCGCGGACACGCCCCGCCTCAGCGGGCCGGGACCGCGGTGGCGACGACCCGGCGCGAGGCCGGGCTCGCCGGGACGAGACGCGGCGTCGTGGCCAGCTCGGAGGCCGGCCGCACGGCGGCCGTGGGACGCGCCTGCTCGCGATAGAGCGGCGGGGTCAGCGCGATGCTCTCGTCGGCGCGAGCGGCCCCGATCATCGGAACGGCAGCGAGGGCGGCGAGAACGATGGTGCGAACGGTCATGATCTGAAGTCCTCTCGTTGTCCGGGGCGTGCCCGGCTTCGAGGGGATATCTACGCTGCAGAGCAACATGATCCAAACAGATGCAATCGATTTCTATTATCGATATTGTCAATGATGGATCGCCGGTGAAACTGCCGGTCGGCGCCGCCGTCTTCCTGGCTCGCATTCTGCATCCCCGGCCCGCCGAGCGGCCGGCGCGGAGTGGAGACGTTGCTGGACTTGGACCGTGACCGGGTCGTCCTATGACGGACGGCCCCAGCGGGCGGGCCGAGTTAATGCAAAATTAAAACTCCCCCCCGAATGTCGGGCGCGCGGTCGAAAATCTTCGAAATACCAGAGGTTTAGCGCGTAAAACTTTATCTGTTCGCGCGGAAGGAGACGGCCCGTTGCTGGTTGCGGCCCTGCTTTTCGCGGTGGGCATATGGGAGGGCTGGCGGTATCGGGCATCGGTTCTGATGGCCAGCTCGATGCTGGTCACCCTCGGGTGGCTGGCCCTCTCGATCTTCGTCTGGGCTCAGTTCGACGCCGAGAAGGTGCTGCTGCTCTTCGCCTACCTCACCGCTCTCCAGGCCGGCTATCTCGTCGGGGCCTATATCAGCACCGATACCGGCCCGAGCCGCTGACCGGTCCGGCGACGCCGCCGGGATTGGGGTCCGGCCGGCAGACGCATACTCGGCGCGGGCTCAGTGGCCGAGCGCGACCGGGATGCTGAGATCGACGATCCCGTCCACACCCAGGAGTGCGGCGGGCGGCGCGGGCGCCGGACTGATCCCCTGCACGGCGCGGAGCGCCCGTTGATCGAGCTTCGCCGAGCCCGAGCTCTCCTCGATCTCCGCGCCCTGAACCGCACCGTCCGCGGCGATCTGCACGTGGACGACCACGGTTCCGCGGCCACGGCCCGGTCCCGGCCGCGTCCCGGCGCGGTCCGCGGCATCGATCCGCGTGACGAGGTCGGAGAGCCAGGCACGCGCTGCGGGTCCCGGTGCGGTCCGCGCCGCCACCGCCGCCGACGAAAGGGCGAGGCCGAACACGACGGCAGCGGCGATCAGGGCGCGCGGCAGCATGGGGAGCGGCGACATGGGGAGCGGCGACATGGGGAACGGCGGCTCCTCGAGCCCGGGATCGGGGATCGACCCTACGCGCAGAGGCGGGTCCCTAGCGACCCCGTCCGCCGTCCGCCGTCACGAGACAGCGGTGGATTTCCGGCCCTTCGGTCCCGCGGCGGCCAGCATGATGTCGTCGCTGCCGACCTCGAGGCCGGTGTAGCCCAGCATCTCGGCGAGCTGCGTCCGGGCCCGCCAGACCCGGCTCTTCACCGTGCCGATGCGGCACTGCATGACGGCGGCGGTCTCCTCGTAAGTGAGGTTCTCGATCGCCACGAGCACCAGCGCCTGCCGCATCGGCGGCGCCAGGCGGTCGAGGGCGGCCTGGACGTCGCTCAGGTCGAGATGGCCGCCCTGCTCGGGCAGCGAGACCATCCGCTCCGCCTGCGCGCCGTCCTCGTCCTGCACCTCGCGCCCACGCTTGCGGTGCTCGTTGTAGAACTGGTTGCGCATGATGGTGAACAGCCACGCTTCAAGGTTCGTGCCCGGCGCGAAGCTCGCGCGCGAGCGCCAGGCCCGGAGGAGCGTGTTCTGCAGGAGGTCGTCGGCACCGACATGGCTGCGCAGGAGCGAGCGGGCGAAGCGCTGCAGGTTCGGCACCAGAGAGAGGAGCGAGGCCTGGAACGCCTTCTCGCGCCCGTCCTGCGCCCGGCCGAAGGCGCCGTCGAGCAGCCTCAGCAGTTCGGCGAAGCGATCCGCGATGGTCGGCTCGACGTTGTCCTGCGCGTAGGTCGCCGCGAGCAGATGGCCGAGGTGATACTGCACGCTGTCGGGGAGCCGGGGGCCCTGCGCGTCGATTGTATCAGCGTCGAGCGAGAGTTCGAGCATGATAGCCGATCACCTGAAGGGTACGAAAAATCGCGTGGCGCCATTAATCGCTGAATACGCCGCATCCGCCGCAACATAGATCAGCGGATGGGCACATCTTCGGATCAATATATGCTGGCATCCGCGACAATCGCGACAGAGATGTCGACGGAAAGAGGGAGTTCGATGACGTCATACGCACCGGAAAACTGTTCGCCGCACGGCCGTATCTGCGGCAGCGCACGCGAAGATCTCGCTGCTGCGAATGCCCGCCCCGAGCGGGGCGGCCGCAGGACGCTCTCGACCGCGGGATCGTGCCCATGACCCGGCTCTCGGATCTCGAGGACGATCCCGCCTTCCAAGAGGCCGTCCTCGCCGTTCGGGGCGCGGCCAGCACCCTGAGCGGCCGGGCCGTGACCGTCGAGGAGGCCCGGTTCCTCGTCGGCATCGCCCTGACGACCTTCGCGCATGCCGGCGGTCTCGAGGAGCCCAGCCGCAGCCGGCTGGCCCGTTTCTCGGCGCGCATCGGGCCGGGCACCGTCGTCGAGACGCTGACCAAGCACTGAGCGTGGGCGCCGGGGGGTGCGGGCCGGCGCCCCGGCCTATCCGGCCTCCGCCATGGCCGCCCGCAGAACCCGGAGGAGGTCCGCCATGACCGCCTCCCGGTCCGGATCGCGCGCCGCGAGGCGGAGCCCCGCGGCGACGTGCTGGTCGATGATCAGGAGGCCGACCTCGCGCAATGCCGCGGTGGCGGCCCGGATCTGCTGGATCTCGTCGAGGCAGTGCCTGTCGGCCTCGACCATCGCCCGCAATCCTCGAACCTGACCCTCGATCCGCGCCAGTCGCCGGACCAGCGGGGCGCGCTCCGCGTCGGTCCGGGCGAGGCAGACACGACCGTCGACGAGCGTGCCGCGTGTCACCGTCCTGCGAGCCACCTGTTCCCGTCCGCGCGCGGGTCGTGGCGCACCGGAGCGCCGCGACCTCGGGTGAGCCGTCCCGGCCGGCGGATCAGCCGATCTGCTGGCTCTCGGCACCGCTGTCGGGCCGAGCCGGGCCGAGCACCGGCTCCTCGCCCATCGGCTGGTTCTGGACGACGCTGAACTCGCCCTTGCCGTCGAGCGACGGGCCCTGGGTCCAGCGCCCGGCCGGCGGCGGCGAACCGTCCGCCGACGTCGAGAAGAAGTTGTAGTTGAACTTCTGGTTCTCCTTCTCCTGCGGGAAGGAGTTCGGGATCGGCAGCGTTCCGGCGTGGCCGCCGAGTTCCTCGATCACCGCCAGCCATTGCTGCTGGTGCATCGTGTCCCGGGCGATGAGGAAGCTCCACATGTCGCGCATGCCCGCATCGTTGGTGGCGTTGTAGAGCCGCACCGCCAGGACGCGCCCGGTGCTCTCGGCGGCGACGTTGCAGTACATGTCGGCCGCGATGTTGCCGCTGGCGTAGATGTGGCTCATGTCGAAGGACTGGCCGTCGGAATTACCCGGGAAGGCGGCCATGCCGGTCGACAGCAGCGTCTTGTGCAGCATGCCCTCGGCGATGTGGCGCGGGTTCTCGCCGCCCATCACGGCACCGACGATCGCGTCGGCCGCCCCGGCCTCCTGGACCTTGGTAGGGGCGTTCTCGAGGTTCAGCGCCACCGCAGTCGCGAGCATCTCGATATGGCCGATCTCCTCGGTGGCCGTATTGAGCAGCATGTCGCGGTACTTGGTCGTCGGGGCGCGGTTCCCCCAGGCCTGGAAGAAGTACTGGAAGGCGACCCGGATCTCGCCCTCGATGCCGCCAATCGCCTGCTGGAGCATGCGGGCGTAGATCGGGTCGGGGCTGTCGACCTTGACCGGGTACTGAAGCCGCTTGTCGTGATAGTACATGATGTCTGTCCCTCGCGAGAGGCACGGCGTGCTCAAGCCCACCGTACGATCGGCCGTCGGCCCGGTACTCCGTGGGAGCATCGCGCCTCGCACCCTGTCCAACCCCGCCTCGGGACCACGGTTCGATCTTTCGCGAATTTTATAACGATCAATATTTGACCGAACGAATTTTCCCGCGTCGCCCCAGGGTATTGTCGTGAAAATCCACGATCAGGGCCGCGCCTAACCGGCCAAAATTACACAATGTAAGTTAAGGGCGCCTCACCCATGTTAAGGGGGCGCCGCGAATGACCGGATCAGCGGCCCCTTTCTCTGCCCGCGATGCGCCGCGTGAGGGCGCTCGGTGGTCGGACAGGGGACAGCTCTCTCGGGATCGCCGGGCGCGCGCGGCGCGGCCGCGGAACGCGCCGCTCTACGGGCGCCTACAGGAGCCCGGTGCGCCGGGCGAGCATGATCCCGAAGGCGAGGCAGGCGGCGAGGCTGACGGCCAGCATGGCGACGTTGGTCCAGAACCGGACCGGCCGGCTGGACCCGTCGATCCCGCTCGCCCGCAGCCGCACCCACGGCACGTAGAGGTAGAGGGCGATCAGCGTCAGGATCAGGAACGCGAAGGTGGCGACCCGCCCGGTGATCAGGGCCGCGCCGGCCAGGACCGCCCATCCGATGACGAGGCCCAGCATGGTGAACAGGGCTGTCGAGTTCACGTCCGCGCGTCCCCTTCAGCGGATGGTGTCGGCCGGGCAGCCGACGCGATCCTCAGTCTGCGACGGGTTCCGCTAGGGAACCGTTAGCATCGTCCGAACTGATTGCGAGATCGGGAAGGTTTCTGGTGCTGCGAGAGAGGATTGAACTCTCGACCTCTTCATTACCAATGAAGTGCTCTACCACTGAGCTACCGCAGCAGGTGACCGGGGCGCTCCCGCGAGGGCGTCTCCGTCCGGCCGAGTGGGGCCATAACGGATCGCCGCCGGGTTGGCAACGCCGTGTTGCGCTTCCGCGCCGTTTTAGGTGCGCGATGCGGCCCGGATCAGGGCGGCGAGCCCGGGCTCGGACACGGCCTCGGCGGCGTCCGACGGGGTAAACCATCGGAGTTCCCGCTGGCGCGCCTCCGGGAAATGCTTGAGCTGCTTGCGCACCTCCAGCGGAAACACCTTCACCTGGCACAGGACGGTGTCGAGGTTCCTCAGACGCTTCTGGTAGAGGTACAGCCCGATCGGCCGCTTGCCGACCGCACCGCGCAGGCCGGCCTCCTCGTAGGCCTCCCGCGCGGCCGCCTCGAACGGCTTGCGACCCTTCATCGGCCATCCCTTGGGGATGACCCAGCGGCGGCTCTCCCGGGAGGTCACCAGCAGGATCTTGGTCTTGCCGTCCCGCCCGTGCCGGAACGGCAGGGCCCCGACCTGCCGGCGCGGCTCGCCGTCCTCCTCGAGGACGGTCACGGGCGCACCCGGAGACGCGGGACGCCCCTCCGATCCGACCGGATCGACGGCGCGCGCAGGCTGTGAGCGGGCTGGGGGATGATCGGATCCTCGGTCGGCAGCTCACGACAAGCTACACGGCGCGCCGGCTCATTCAACTTGCAATAGTCGAACGCCCCGGCGTGTCCGTGACCCCGCGGCGCTCCTGTCATCTCGTGCTCGGACGGCCGGCGCGCCGTGAAACCGGTCACCCGATCCGACGAACCGGCCGCTCACCCGAGCCGGAAGGCGGCAGCGCCGCGGACGCCATCCCGGCCGAGACCGGGTCGGCACCGGCCGCCTTCGAGGCGCCCGCCTTCGCCGGAAGGACGGTCGGGATCGGGCCGGTGGAGGTCGACGCCGCGGACGCGACCGAGGCCGAGGACGCGGCCTGGGCCGACGCGGAGGTCGACGCGGGTGTCGGCGACGGGACCGGAGCAGTCGCGGCGGCGGGGGACACGGTCGGAGGCGACACGGGGACCGATGAGGCGAGCGGTCTGGCGCCCGGCGCCGCGGCGTTCGGGGCCGCCGGCACGAGGGCCGGGCCGGCGGCGTCCGCCTCCGGCTCCACCGCGGGCGCGGCACCGAGTGTGTTCGGGGGCTCGCGCCACGCGAAGGCGTCGAGGCGCCCGGTCACCGGCGAGACCGGCGCCCAGGTATCGGTGGCGATGCCGTCGGCGATCCACACGCGGTCGCGCGGGGCGCGGGCGGCCCGGGCCAGCCACTCGCGGGCCTGACCGGAAGCGGCCCCGTGCTCGGCCTCCTCGATGGCCGCCATCATCAGGCAGGCCCGGGCGGTCGGACGGTCGGAGAGCAGGGGCTTCACGGCCTCGCGGGCCCGCTTGTAGTCCCGCGCGTCGAGGGCGGCCTGGCCCAGGGCGAGGCGGGATTCGGGGTCCCAGACCGACAGCTTCGCCAGGACTTCGGCGCGGGCGAGGCGGTCGCGGACCGAATCGCCGGGACGCAGGCCCAGATAGACCTTCGCGAGGTCGGGATGGGGATTGGCCTTCCAGGCCGCCTCGACGATCCGGGCGGCCTTCTTGACGTCGCCGCGACGGGCGAGGAGGCGGCCGGCGATGCAGGCCGCCGGCACGAGGTCGGGGGCGAGCTTGACCGCCTGCAGGGCCCGCTCCGCGGCGATTTCCGGCTCGCCGGCCTCGCGCTCGCCGGCGATGGCGGTGAGGAGCACCGCCCGCTGGCGTCGGGCCGCGGCCTTGTCGATCAGTCCGAGGGACGAGCGGCGCTCGATCGTCTCCAGGGCGGCTGCCCAGTCGCCGTCGGCGCTCTGCGCCTCCAGAAGGGCCTCGTTGGCCCAAGTCACGCTCGGGGCGAGGCGGGCGGCCTCGGTGGCGTAGGCGCGGGCGGCCGTCTCGTCCTCGCGGCGCCGGGCCTCGACGAACAGGCCGCGCAGGCCCAGGACCCGGGTCTCGGGATCGTCGACCATGCGCTGGAAGGCGCTCTCGGCCGCGTCCCGGTCGCCGGAGATCTGCGCCGCCTGCGCCTTCAGCAGCAGGGTCAGCGGCTCGGTGCCGAGGAGCCGCTCGGCGTCGCCCGCGAAGCGGCGGGCCGCCAGGGGATCGCCCGAGCCCACCGCCACCATGCCGCGGGAGAGGGCCGAGAGGCCCTTGGCCCGGCGCCGCTCGGCCGAGCCGCGGACCAGGGCCTCGGGCAGGCCAATGACACCGCGCACGATCGCCCAGAGGACGCCCAGGACGATCGCCGCCGCGATCACGCCGACGAGGGCGACCGCGAGGCTGGTGCCGATCTGGTAGCCGTTCCAGACGACGGTGACGGTGCCGGGCCTGTCGGCGATCCAGACCGCCCCGAAGGCGGCGAGTGCGAGCAGGGCCAGGAAGGCGAGGGCGCGCCACATGGGGTCAGTATCTCCTGTCGGCGGCCGGCTGGCGGCCGTCGCGGGGTGCGGGAGGAGCGGGGCGCCTGCGCGCCCGCTCGGAGATGGTGCGGCCGCGCAGCGCGCGGATCGGGGCCCTCACCGGCCTAGCGCCCGGGGGCGGCCTGGGCCGGCTGGGCGGCGCCGACCGGCAGGGCCTTGAAGGCGCCGTCGAGCAGCGCGCGCACGGCCTGCTCGGCCTCGGCCCGGGCCTTGAGCTTGGCGCCGAAATCTCCGGCCTGCTCCCGGGCCTCGGCCGGGAGCGCCGCGAAGGCCGCCGAGGCCGCCGGCAGGTCGCCGCGGTCGAGGGCCGCCTGGACCTTGCTCTCCGGATCGTCCGCGGCCTCGGGAGCGGGTGCGTCGGCCTTGCGGATCTGCACGAGACCGTCGGCCATGCTGAGGAGCTTGGTGCGGAAATCGCCGGTCTCGGCCGCGCTCTTGGCCCGCTGCGCCTGCCGCTTGGCCGCGATCCGCTCGGCGATCGGCCGGAACGTGTCGGCAAGATCCCCAGCCGAGGGAGCACCGCCGTCGGCGAAGGGCGCCAGGGCCTTGGCCTGCGCGTCGGTCCCCGGATCGAGCTTGCGCAGGGTCGCGAGCGGCTCGGCGTAGCTCGTCCCGGATTCCAGGGCGGCCGCCACGCGGTCGGCGACGACGACCCGGAGCGCCGCCTGGACGGTGCTGGCCTCGGCGCGCTGCGCGACGCTCTTGTCCAGGGCGGCGATCTGGTCGGCCTGCTCCTGCAGCCGCCGGTCGACCGCCTTCGCGGCCTCCGCGGCCTGGGCCTGTCCGGCCTCGGCGGCGGTGCGGCTCGCCTGGGTCGCCGCCTGGACCGCCTCGGTCGCGGCCTTCACCCGCGCGTCGACGGCCTGCTGCAGCGCGTCAAGGCGCTGCCCCAGGGCCGCGTCGGCCTCGGCGTTCGCCTTGGTCTTCTGCTCCACCTCGCTCTGCAGCGCCGCGACCTTCCGGGCGGCCTCCTCGGCCGCGCCCTTGTTGGCGCCGCCATCCTCCACCGCCTTCAAGCGGGTCTCGAGGTCGGCGATCTGCTTCGCGTTGTCCTGGACCACGCCGAGCTTCGAATCGGCCGGCTGGTCGCGACCGGGCTCCTGACCCGGCTCCTCCTGCAGGGCCGCGACGCGCTGGTCGAGGCTGTCGAGGCGGGCGACGAGATCCGGCGGCACGGCGGGGGCCTGACCGGAGGCCTGACCGGAGGCCTGACCGGCCGCTTGCCCGTCGGCGGTGGACGCGGGCGCCGCACCGGACTTGTCCAGGGCCTGCTTGGCGCTCGCCTCGGCGGCGGCGACGCGCTTGTCGAGCGCCGTCACGGCATCGCGCGGAGCCAGCCCGTCGAGACGCTTGTCGAGGGACGCGAGCTGGCTGGAGAGCCTCTGGTCCAGGGCGCTCAGGCGCGGGTCGGGACCGATCCCGGCCTTCTCGGCGCCGAACAGCAGGCCGGCGCCGATCACGCCGCCGAGCAGCCCCGCGGCCGCGAGCGAGCCGAACCCGGCCCGGGCCCGACCGGCGGGCGCGGCGGCGCTCCTGCTGGGATCGACGGCGGCCACCGCGGGGATCGGGCCTTTCGGCGGCTCCTTGCCGTCCCTGGAGGCGTCCTTGGAAGCGTCCTTGCCCGGCTCCTTGCCGGCGGCCGGCGGATCCGGGATGCGCTTGGCCTTCAGGTCGATGATCGGGCCGGCCGTCACCGCGCTGGCCGCTGCCGGGCCCGCGGCGCCGGGTGCGGGTCCGCCCGGACGGGGACCGCCCTGCGTTCCGGTTCCGGGCTGCGCGGCCTTCGGATCGATCTTCGCGCCGGACATCCCGGACGCGGCGGTGGAGGCCGTCGACGACGACGAGGCGGACGCTCCGGTCCTGCCGTCGGAGGCCGAGGACGCGGCGCCCGCCGTCACGGGATCGGGCTTCGCACCGGCCGACTGGGCGGCCGGGCCGGTCGACGGCTTCAGGCTGTCGGCCCCGGAGGCCAGCTTGCCGGCGTCGGCCTTCGGATCGGTCGTGCCGGGCTTGGCGGTCACGACCGGGTCGGTCGCCGGCCTGGGCGGCGTTCCGGACGCGGATCCCTGCGGCCCCCGCACGCCGCCGGCGGCGGTGGAGGAGGTGGAGGCCGACATCGAGGCCGACGTGGACGCGGACGTCGAGGCCGACGCGGAGGCTGTGGACGCCGACGTCGCGGCCGGTCGGGACGCGCCACCGGGCGGGCTGGACTGCCCGGGCTTGCCGGGCGCGGCGTCCGGCTTCCGGCCGCCGGGGCCGGGCTTGTCGGCGTCGCTGGGTGGTGGCGTCACGGGCAAGTCCTCCAACTCTTCGGCGTCGCCGCGCCCCCCTAGCACCGCGGCGGCGCCGGGCGCGAGGGCGAGATACGGCGGCCCGGCCTCCCTGTCACCGCGCGGTTAGCCCGGTCGCCCTGCCAGGGCGTCGAGCAGGTCCGCTTCGCGCGGGCGTGCCGCGACGAAATGGACCGGAACACCGGCCGCTTCCAGGGGTGCCGCAACATCCGGCGATAGGCAGTAATGCCTCAGCCGGCGGAAAGCTCCGCCGTGCTCCGATCCATCCGCGAGGGCAAGAGCGACGGCGGCGCTGCGCCGGGAATAGTGAAGGGTCGCCTCGAGGCGGTTCTCGGCGAGTTCGCGGCCGACCGCCGGCGGCAGGCGGTCCAGCGGTTCGGCCCGGTACGCCACGAAGGCCGTGACCCGGAATCCGGCGGCCGTGAGCGTCGCCGCCGGTTCCGGCTTGCGCTCGGCTCCCGTCGCGTGGAGGAGCGGCTGGCCGGGCGGCAGCGTCGCCGCCACCAGGCCGGCGAGGCCCGCGGCGTCGCCGGGCCCCTCCCGGACGGGGCCGAGACCGGCCGCGCGAGCCAGGGCGGCCGTCCGAGCGCCGACGGCGAAGACCGGGAGGCCGCGCAGGGCCGGGGCGTCGCGGATCGCCGGAACCGCGTTGGCGCTGGTCAGCAGCAGCGCGGCGAAGGGTCCCATGGGCGGGGCCGCCGCGGTCGGTCGCACGGCCAGGACGGGCGCCACGAGCGGCGCATGGCCGAGTTCGGCCAGGGCCGCCCCGGTCCGCGTCGCTCCCGGCTCGGGCCGCGCCACCCAGATCCGCAAGGGCTAGGTCTCCAGCGTCAGGCGGACGCCGTGGCGCGCCGCGGCGCCCGGGGCGAGCAGGCGCTGCGAATCGCGCGCGGCGAGGTCGCCCGCGAAGTCCGACCAGTCGGCGTAGCCGGTCCAGCACTCCAGCGACAGGAAGGGTGCGGTCGGCTTGGTCCAGACCGCCAGGTGGGGGAAATCCGCCATCTCCATGCGGATCGATCGTCCGGGGCCGGTGAAGCGCATCCAGCGGCTGCGGGCGTTCCGGAACACGAAGGCCTCGGTGAAGAGCGCCGGATCGAGGGGCAGCGTGTCCCCGGCGAGGGGGATCGGCTGCTCGTCGCGCAGCAGCAGGCCGCCCGGGCCGACCTGGGGGGCGAAGGGCCGCTCCGCCTCCTCGAAGGCGACCGCGTAGCCGCCGTCGCGGGCGCGGGTGCCGCCCGCGAAGGGCCACGGGAAGGCCGGGTGGAAGCCGAGGGCGTAGGGCAGGGGGACGGCGCCGGGATTGGCGACGGTCACGTCGAGGTCGAGCCCCGCGGGGCGGACCCGCGCGGCGATGTCGAGCCGGAACGCGAACGGGTAGTGCGCCCGCGTCTCGGGCCCGTCGGTCAGGCGCAGGGTCACCGCGTCGGCGCTCAGGTCGACCACCGCGAAGGGCAGGTCCCGGGCGAAGCCGTGCTGGGCCATCGGGTAGCGCTCGGACCCGACCGTCACGTGCCCGCCCGCCGAGGCGCCGACCACCGGGAAGAGCCAGGGTGCGTGGCGGTTCCAGTGCTCGGGATCGCCGCTCCAGAGATACTCGGTCCCGCCGACCCGCCACGAGACCGGCTCGGCCCCGTCGGTCGCGAGCGTCGCGGTGGTGCCGTCCGATGCGGTCAGCTCGATGCGCGTGGTCACGGTGCTCTCCCGGTCTGCCTCGGTGAGCCGAGGTAACGGAGGCGGGGCCGGACGCAAGGCCCCGGCGCGCGGTTGCTCAGGCCGCCGTTCCGAGCCCCGGCAGGACCGCCTCGGGCGGCCCGGAAGCGACGATCCGGCCGGCCTCCAGGACGTGGACCGCGTCGGCGCCCTCCAGGGTCGAGAGGCGGTGGGCGATCAGGATCAGCGTCCGCCGGCCCGAGAGGGCGCGCAGCGCCCGCATCACGGCCGCCTGCGTCTCGTCGTCGAGGGCCGAGGTCGCTTCGTCGAAGACGATGACGTCCGGGTCGTGGTAGAGGGCCCGGGCGATGCCGACGCGCTGACGCTGGCCGCCGGAGAGCCGCGCCCCGCGCTCGCCGACCCGCTCCGCGTAGCCGTGGGGCAGGGCCGCGACGAAGTCGTGGGCGCCGGCGAGCCGCGCCGCCCGCTCGACGGCGGCGAGGTCCGGCGCGTCGAGGCCGAGCGCGATGTTCTCCGCCACGGTCCCGTCCACTAGGAACACCTCCTGCGGGACGTAGCCGATCCGGTTCTGCCAGGCGGGCAGGGTGTCGGCATCGAGGGCCCGGCCGTCCACGGTGATCCGCCCGGCGGTCGGGCTCAGGACGCCGAGGATCAGGCCCGCGAGCGTCGACTTGCCCGAGCCGGTGCGCCCGGCGAAGCCGACCGTGGCGTTGACCGGGATCGTCAGGTCGATCCCCGCGAGGGCCGGACGGCCGGTGCCGTAGTCGAAGCCGAGGCCCTCGAGCCGGATCGCCCGCGCGAAGGGCAGACGCTCCGCGGTGCGGGGCCGGGGCTCGCGCTCGTCGGCGAGCTCGTCGACGATCACCCGCACCGCCGGCAGGGTGAAGCGCATCAGCGCCACCGAGGTGAAGATGTTCTGGAAGGCCGGCAGCATGCGGTAGCCCGCGAAGGCGAACAGGCCGAGCAGCGGCAGGATGCCGGCGACGTCGAGCCCCTGGGCGAGCGCGAACAGCACCACCACGATCACCCCGCCGAAGGCCAGGGCCTCGATGACGAAGCGCGGCATCTGGCCGGTGAGCTGGCTCGCCGCGGTGGCGAGGGCGTAGGCCCGGGCCGGGGCGTCGAACCGCGACGCGAACGCCTCCGCGCGCCCGTAGAGCTTCAGCTCGGTGAGCGCCCCGAAGGTCTCCTGCACGATCCGGAAGCGGGCCTCGTTGTCGGCGACGGTGCGGCCGCCCAGCCGGGCCAGCCGGGCGCGCATCACCAGGTAGATCCCGACATAGAGGCCGCCGAAGCCGCCCCCCAGGATCAGCGCGAGCTGCGGCGCGTAGGCCAGCAGGAACGCGATCACCGCGAGCGCCGAGCTCGCCCGCGAGGCGAGCACCGTGGCGGGGGTCAGCGCGCCGATCACCAGCCGGTCGGTCTCGGACAGCACGTTCTTGGCGAGCTCGGCGCTGTTGGCTTTCGCGAAGAACAGCCGCTCCCGGTCGAGGTAGCGGAACAGCAGCCGCCGGCTGAGGCTGTAGCCGGCCAGGTGCGTGAACCGGAGCTGCGCGTAGGTCAGCCCGGCATTCACCAGCGCGGTGACGAGGATCGCCGCGAGCGCGGCCCCGCCGGTCACCAGCAGGAAGCCGCGCTCGTCGGTCAGGCCGAGGGCGCTCCGGGCCTGGGCCAGATAGGGGATCCGGGTTGCCGCCGACGGGTCCCCGACCAGCGTCAGGAACGGGATCACCGAGGCGACGCCCACCACCTCGAGCAGCGCCGCCGCCGCGAGGCCGAGGGCGATCAGGGCGAGCCGGCGCCGGTCGGCCGACCGCATGGCGCGGACGAGGTCGATCAGCGCGCGCATGGCATCGCGGGGTCTGGCGGGACGGCTCGCATGGTCGGGCCGGGCTTAAGCGCGCCGTCCCGGCCTGTCCACGCCGGGCTCAGTCGAGCTTCTTCAGGGAGCCCAGGTCGACCTCGCCGTCCTGGCCGGTGAAGGTCAGGGTCTTGGCCGCCCCGTCCGCCTGCGCGACGCCGCCGATCCGGTGGTCGCCGCTGTCGTAGGTCGAGACCTGCCCGTCGCGGTCGACGAGGAGGCGGCGCTTGTCCGGGAAGAACGCGTACCTCATCCCGTTCTGCGCGCCGCTGGTCGCGGGCTCGCCGAGATCCTTCGGCCACCAGGGCTCCGCGCCCTTCATCGGTTTCATGGGCTCCATGGGCTCCATGGGCTTCATGGGTTCCATCGGCTTCATCGGCTCCACGGCGCGCACCTCCTGTCCGGCGAGAGACAGGAGGACGCGGCAGGCGTGGAAGGGTTGCACGCGGGCCCGCCCGCCCGGGCCCGGCTCAGAGCGGCGGCAGCCCCGGCGCCGGGCGCTCCCGCACCTGGCCGTCGAAGCCGACATGGAGCTGGTGCTCGCGGCCGTCCCGGTCCTTCGCGGCCACCTCGAAATGGCGCGGCCCGCGGCCCGTGACCCGCACGTCGCCGTAGCCCGCCGCCTGGAGCGAGGCGGTCAGGGCGGCCATGTCGGGCTTCGGCCCGAGACCGAGCCGGTCCTTGGCCCAGTCCAGGCTGCCGGTCGGAGGGCCGCCGGCCGGCCCGAGCAGCAGCGTGCGCCCGTCCCCGTGGGTCAGGACCCGGGCGTGCAGGAAGCCGGTCTCGAAGCGGCCCTGCACCGTCACGGTCTCGCCCTTGGCGACGAGGCCGCCGCCCTCGCCCTCGCGGCCCGTCTCCACGAGGGCCCGCCCGGTCCCGTCCTGCACCACGAACTTGTTGCCGAAGATTTCCGCGACCTCGCCCTTGATGGCGGTCGCGCCGGAGGGGGCCAGGGCCTGGATCGCCACCGGCGCGACCGGCGTCGGCTGGAACGGCGTTCCCTGCGCCAGGGACAGGCCGACGGCGCCCAGGGCCAGCGGCAGCGCCACCGCGCCCACCACCCAGGTCCGCCGCGGCACCGCCCGCGACGCCGGCTTGGCGGCCTCGGTCTCGCGGACTTCCCGCGCGGTCCCGTCGATGGTCTTGTCGTCGCTCATGATCTCATCCTCTGGAGGGTCCGGATCGGCTCGATCCGATGCCCCTTCCTAGGGAGGCGCCGGCAATCCGGTCTGAACCGCGCGGTTCAGGCCCGGTTAAACGCGCCGCCCTAGAGCGCTCCGTGTGGAACCCGTGCGGGTTCAGAGGCTTGGCAGCGGGCGTTGATGCGGGCCGACAGGTCGGCGCCCGGGCGGCCGTCCCGGGAGCCGACGTAAGACCACGGCCCTAAGTGCCGGCGGCAGCGGGCGAAACCGGCCGGCCGCCGCGGTCCAGACGGGGAGGTGAGACCGGTGAAGATCCTGCTGGTGGAGGACGACGCCGCCCTCGCGGCGGAGGTCGCCAAGGTCCTGCGCGCCGAGAACTTCGTGCTCGACCACGCCGCCACCGGCGAGGACGCCCAGCATCTCGGCGAGACCGAGGGCTACGACGCCGTCGTGCTGGATCTCGGCCTGCCGAAGGGCGACGGCGTCTCGGTGCTGCGGGCCTGGCGCGGGGCCGGCCGGACCCTGCCGGTGCTGGTGCTCACCGCCCGGGACGGCTGGAGCGACAAGGTCGCGGCCTTCAAGGCGGGGGCGGACGACTATCTCGTGAAGCCGGTGCGCGTGGAGGAGTTGGTGATCCGCCTCCGCGCCCTCGTGCGCCGGTCCCAGGGCGGGGGCGCGAGCCGGATCACCTGCGGTCCCCTCAGCTTCGATCCGGGTCTCGGCGCCTTCGAGCACGAGGGCCTGCCGCTCAAGCTCACCGGCCTGGAATGGCGGGTCCTGTCCTGCCTGATGCTGAACCGCGAGACCGTGGTGCCGCGCCCGCACCTGATCGAGCGGGTCTACGAGGGCGACGCCGACGTCGATTCGAACTCCGTCGAGGTGATCATCACGCGCCTGCGCCGGAAGATCGCGCCTGCGCGGATCGAGAGCGTGCGCGGCCACGGCTACCGCCTGCACGCGGAGCCCGCCTGATGGCGGCGACGGCGCGGCGCCGCTCGCTCCGCACACGACTGCTCGCGTCGGCCCTGGTGCTGGTGCTGGCGGCCCTGGTGGTGGCGGGCCTCGCCATCGGGGTGATCCTGCACCGCTTCGTGCGCGGGCAGCTCGACGGCCGGCTCGACGCGCAGATCGTCGCGCTGCGGGCCGGGCTCGAGGCCGGGATCCTCCCGCAGGGGCTCGACGCGCCGCCCTTCGACCGGCCCGGCCCCGGCTGGGCCTGGGAGGTGCGCCGTGGCGCCGAGACGATCCGATCCGGCTCCCTGCGGGGCGGGGACATCCGCCTGTCCGATCCCGGACCGGACGACGATCCGGGCCGGCCGCACCCGGCCTCGGGCACGGGGCCGCGCGGCCAGCCCCTCGTCGCCCGCGTGCTGGCCGTGCCCGGGCCCGAGCCGGCGACGATCGTGGTGGCGGCGCCGGAGGGGGAGCTGCGCGGGCCGCTGCGCGAGGCGCTGACGAGCCTCGCCCTGGCGCTCGGCATCCTCGGCCTGTGCCTGCTCGCGGGCCTGGCCTTCCAGGTGCGCCTGGGCCTCGCGCCGCTGACGCGCCTGCGCGCGGACCTCGCGTCGGTCCGGGCGGGGCGGCACGAGCGCGTGCCGGCGGACCAGCCGGCCGAGATCGCGCCGATGGTGGCGGAACTCAACGCGCTCCTCGACCAGAACGCGCAGAACCTGGAACGCGCCCGCGGCCACGTCGCCAACCTCGCCCACGCCCTCAAGACGCCGCTCGCCACCCTGTCGATGGCCCTCGCCGAGCCCGCCCGCGACCCGGACGGCGCCCTGCGCCGGCAGGTGGACGACATGGACCGGCGGGTGCGCCATCACCTCCGGCGCGCCCGGGCCGCGGCCCTGGCGGGCTCGGCCCGGGGCCGCACGGCCCTGGCGCCCCGGCTGTCGGACCTGCGCGCGGCGCTGACGCGGATCCACGCCGAGAAGGGCGCGGCGATCGACCTCGACGTCCCGGAGACCCTGTCGGTCTCCTGCGAGGGCCAGGATCTCGACGAGATGCTCGGCAACCTCGTGGACAATGCCTGCCGCTGGTGCCGCGGCCGCGTGCGGGTCTCGGCGGCGGCGCGCGACGGCGCGGTGGCCGTAGTCGTGGAGGATGACGGACCCGGCCTCGACCCGGCGGCGGCCTCCGCCGTCATGACCCGGGGCCGGCGCCTCGACGAGGGCGTGCCGGGCCACGGCTTCGGGCTGCCGATCACCCTGGAGCTCGCCGAGCTGTACGGCGGCGGCCTGAGCCTCGGGCGGTCGGATCTCGGCGGCCTGCGGGCGGAGCTGCGGCTGCCGGCCTGACCGGGCCCCTCAGCCCAGCGCCTCCCGGAGGATCGGCCGGATCCGCGGGTCGGCGCAGTGGGCCACGTTGAAGCGCATGTAGCCGTTCCACGCATCCGACAGGCTGAACGAGGTCCCGGGCGCCAGCACCATGCCGCGTGCCAGCGCCCGGCGGGCGACGTCGGCCCCGTCGCGCCCGTCGGGCAGCCGCATCCACAGGAAGAAGCCGCCCCGGGGCTGCGCCCAGGTCTCGAGGCCGCAGGCGCGCAGCTCCGCGGAGGCCTGCACCATCGCGCCGGCGAGCCGGCGGCGGGTCTCGGCGAGGTGCCGCCGGTAGGCGCCCTCGGTGATCAGCGCGTGCACCAGCGCGGCCGTGATGTGGCCGTTGCCGAGGCTGAGGGCGAGCTTGAGATCGACCAGCGGCTCGACCCAGTCGGCCCGGAGCGCGATCCAGCCGCAGCGCGCGGCCGCCGACAGGGTCTTGGAGAAGCTGCCGATCTGGATCACGCGCTCCAGCCCGTCGAAGCCGGCGAGCCGCGGGGCGGCCTCGGGCTCGAGGTCGCCGAAGATCTCGTCCTCGACGATGAGCGTGTCGTGCGCCTCGCACAGCTTGAGGAGCCGGTGCGCAACGGTCGGCGCGAGGCTCGCCCCGGTCGGGTTCTGGAGGGCGGCGTTGGTCAGGTAGAAGCGCGGCCGGTGCTGCTCCAGCAGGGTCGCGAGCGCCTGCAGGTCCGGCCCCTCCGGCGTGATCGGCACGCCGACCACCGCCACGCGCTGCGCGCGCAGCAGCGCCAGGAAGTTGAAGTAGCAGGGATCGTCGACCAGCACGGTGTCGCCGGGCTGGAGCAGGAACCGGCAGACGAGGTCCAGCGCCTGCGTGGCCGATTCGACCAGCACGATCTGGTCGGGCTCGGCGCCGACGCCCTTCTCGCCGACCTTGCGGGCGATCTGGTGGCGCAGGGGCTCGTAGCCCAGGGGCCGGTCATAGTTGGTCATCTCGGCGAGGTCGGCCCGGGCCACCCGGCGCAGGCCCCGGCGGATCGCCTCGTGGGGCATCCAGGAATCGGGCAGCCAGCCGGCCCCGGGCTTCAGCTGGTCGGAGCCGGCCTGCTGCGCCTGCCGGGTGATCCAGAGCGGGTCGACGATCCGGTCGAGCCGCGGCCCCATCGCCTGGAGCGAGAGCGGCCGGGTCTTGCCGGCGACGTAGAAGCCCGAGCCCGGCCGCGGCACCACGGCGCCCTCGGCGGCGAGGCGCTCGTAGGCCTCCACGACGGTGGATTTCGAGACGCCCATCGTCTCCGCGAAGGCCCGGACCGAGGGGATCCGCACGCCCGGGACCAGCCGCCGCGCCGCGATCCGCTCGCGAATCTCGCAGACCACGGCCTCGACGCGCGTCCCTGAGCTTCTGACTGCGACCGCCATCCGTACTGCTCTTTCGTCCGGACAATTCTTCCGAACCGTACCGAAGTGTTCCTGTCGCCGCCAGCCCCCGCCCGCCAGGATCGCGACGCCCCGGAACGATGGAGGAGGGGATCCATGACTCAGTGCCTGACAGAAACCGCCGCCCTGGAAACCCGGATCGGATCCCGGATCGGATCCCGGATCAGATCGCGCGGCGGATGGCTCGCCCGGATGGCCGGGCCCGTGCTGACGGTCGCCGCCGAGGTGCGCGCGGGCCTGACGCGGGCGGCGATGAACCGGCGCGTGCTCCAGCGCCTGTCGACCCTGTCGGACCGGGAACTGAAGGATATCGGCCTGACGCGGCAGGACGTGGCCGATGCCTGCGTGCCCGGCACGGGCGACGCGATCCACCTGCTGGTCGGCCGGCGCGACGAGCGACGCCATGCCCGAGCGGCCGTGCGGCCTTGGTGATGCGGTGGTGACGCGGCGGCGTGCGGCGTAGGGTGCGCGCATGACGCTGCGCGACGGGCTCGCCGCAATCCTGGTGGTCACGATCCTCGGGCTGGCCTTCGTGGCCATCAAGGTCGGCCTGGAGACGGTGCCGCCGCTGATGCTGTGCGCCCTGCGCTTCGGCTTCGCGGCGCTGCCGGCGGCGCTGGTGATCCGGCCGCCCCGGGCCCCCGTCGCCCTGGTGGCGGGGTTCGGCCTCGCCCTCGGGGTCGGCCAGTTCGGGCTGCTCATGACGGCGATCCGCCTCGGCATGCCGGCCGGGCTGTCGTCGCTCCTGATCCAGGTCCAGGTCCCGTTCACCGTGGCGCTCGCCTGGGCCCTGCAGGGGGAGCGCCCGCGCCGACGACAGATCCTGGGCGGCAGCATCGCGCTCCTCGGCGTCGCCGCGGTGGCGCTCGGGCGGGGCGGAGGCGCCCCGCTCGGCCCGCTGATCCTCGTCGTCGGCGCGGCCCTGTCCTGGGCCAGCGCGAACGTCGTCGCGAAGCGGATCGGCCGGGTCGACCGCCTGGCGCTGATGGTCTGGAGCAGCCTCGCCACCACGCCGCCCCTGCTCATCCTATCGCTGATCGTCGAGGGGCCCGGGGCGCTCACGGCGCTGGCGCATCCGAGCTGGGGGGCGATCGGATCGGTCGCGTTCCAGGCCTACCCGACGACGCTCCTCGCCTTCGGCCTCTGGAACGGGCTCCTGACCCGCTACCCGGCGGCTGCCGTGACCCCCTTCGCCCTGCTGGTGCCGGTGGCCGGCATCCTGAGCACGCATCTCGTCCTGGGCGAACCGCTGAGCGCCGACATCCTGGCCGGGGGAGGCCTGATCCTGACGGGTATCGCCCTCAGCCTGCGCGGGACGCGGCCGGGCGCGGTCGCTCCGCCGAGTCCTGCCCCCGAATCGTCGAAGGTGGCCTGACCGCACGGCCGAGCCATCACCCGTCCCGCTCGGGCAGGCGCGACTGCCCGTCGGCACGGTGCACCGCGAGACGAATTCTGATGGTGATATCGGGGGGACGTGGCGCGGGCGACGGGGCTCGAACCCGCGACCTCCGGCGTGACAGGCCGGCACTCTAACCAACTGAGCTACGCCCGCACGGCGTGGTCGCTTCGAAGGGGCGTTTCGCCCGGCGACGGGGCGGGGTTTATGGGGCGCCCGGTGCCCTGTCAAGCGCGTCCCGCACGGATTCGCATCCGCCTCGATCCGCGACCGCCGCCGCAGGCATACCAGCCACCCGACTCGGGCCTGCGCGCTTCCGTCGTGTTGCGCCGGCGCCGCGCAAGCCCATCTCGGACATGACCGACAGGACGACCGACAGGACGGCTGACAGCGCGCTTTGTGCGACGCGACAAGCCATTGTCACGGGCCGGCGGCTCGACTAAGCCTCCGGCCGCGCGCATCCTGGCATAAGAACAATTCCACGGGCGGATCCGGGTCGGCGTCGCACCGCGGTTTCACTCGTCTCGCGAGGCCCTGGCATGACCGGATTGTTGGCGGATTACCTGCCGCTCATCGTGTTCATCGGCGTGGCGCTGTTCATCGCCACGGCGCTCCTGGTCGTGCCGTTCCTGGTGGCCTTCAAGAGCCCCGATCCCGAGAAGCTCTCGGCCTACGAGTGCGGCTTCAACGCGTTCGACGACGCCCGCATGAAGTTCGACGTGCGCTTCTACCTCGTCGCCATCTTGTTCATCATCTTCGACCTCGAGGTCGCGTTCCTCTTCCCCTGGGCGATCACCTTCGGGGACCTGGGCTGGTTCGGCTTCTGGTCGATGATCGTCTTCCTGGGCGTGCTGACCGTCGGTTTCGTCTACGAGTGGCGCAAGGGCGCCCTCGAATGGGATTAATCTCCCGCCGCTCGCCGCCCGCACCGAATTCTTGAGTCGCCGATGGCCCTGATCACCGACACCAACCGCGCCCCCGCGATCGCGCCCCAGCCGAAGGGGATCATCGATCCCAACACCGGCCGCCCGATCGGCGCGGACGACCCGACCTTCCTGTCGATCAGCGACGAGCTCGCCGACCGGGGCTTCCTGCTCACCACCACGGACGAGCTGATCAACTGGGCCCGCACGGGCTCGCTGATGTGGATGACCTTCGGTCTCGCCTGCTGCGCGGTCGAGATGATGCAGATGTCGATGCCGCGCTACGATTGCGAGCGATTCGGCTTCGCACCCCGCGGCTCGCCGCGCCAGTCCGACGTGATGATCGTCGCCGGCACACTCACCAACAAGATGGCCCCGGCTCTGCGCAAGGTCTACGACCAGATGCCGGAGCCGCGCTACGTCATCTCCATGGGCTCCTGCGCCAACGGCGGCGGCTACTACCACTATTCCTACTCGGTGGTGCGCGGCTGCGACCGGGTGGTGCCGGTGGACATCTACGTGCCCGGCTGCCCGCCCACCGCCGAGGCGCTGCTCTACGGCGTGCTGCTGCTGCAGAAGAAGATCCGCCGGACCGGCACGATCGAGCGCTGAGGAGCGGCCATGACGAACGGCATCTCGATCCTGCCCCACACCCAGCCGGTCTACGGCGACGACGCCGTCACGGCCCTGGCCGAGCGCGTCGTCGGCGCCCTCGGCCCGGCGGTGGTGTCCCACGCCATCGCGTTCGGCGAGCTGACGCTGGTGATCCAGGCCTCCGACATCGTCTACGCGCTCACCTACCTGCGCGACGATCCGGCCTGCGCGTTCCGCAACTTCATCGACATTTGCGGCGTGGACTACCCGCAGCGCGAGAAGCGCTTCGACGTGGTCTACCACCTCCTCTCCCTGCGCCATAACCTGCGCATCCGGGTCAAGGTGCAGACCGACGAGGTGACGCCGGTCCCCTCGGTGATCGAGGTCTTCCCGGCGGCCAACTGGTACGAGCGCGAGACCTACGACCTCTACGGGATCCTGTTCTCGGGCCATCCCGACCTGCGCCGCCTGCTCACCGATTACGGCTTCGAGGGGCACCCCCTGCGCAAGGACTTCCCGCTCACCGGCTTCGTCGAGGTCCGCTACGACCAAGACCAGGCGCGGGTCGTCTACGAGCCGGTGCAGCTGACGCAGGAATTCCGGAACTTCGACTTCTTGTCCCCGTGGGAAGGCACCGACTACGTGCTCCCCGGCGACGAGAAGACGTCGGCTTGAGCCGCGGAGACCGTCCGTGACCGAACACAACATCCGCAACTTCGCGATCAACTTCGGCCCGCAGCACCCGGCGGCGCACGGCGTGCTGCGCCTCGTGCTGGAACTCGACGGCGAGGTGGTCGAGCGGGTCGACCCGCATATCGGGCTGCTCCACCGCGGCACCGAGAAGCTGATCGAGTACAAGACCTACCTGCAGGCGACGCCCTATTTCGACCGGCTCGACTACGTGTCGCCGATGAACCAGGAGCACGCCTTCTGCCTGGCGATCGAGAAGCTCGCCGGGATCGAGGTGCCGCGCCGCGCGCAGCTGATCCGCGTGCTGTTCTGCGAGATCGGCCGCCTGCTGTCGCACCTGCTCAACGTCACCACGCAGGCGATGGACGTCGGCGCCCTCACGCCCCCGCTCTGGGGTTTCGAGGAGCGCGAGAAGCTGATGATCTTCTACGAGCGGGCCTCCGGCGCCCGGCTCCACGCCAACTACTTCCGGCCCGGCGGCGTCCACCAGGACCTTCCGCCGAAGCTCATCGACGACATCGACGCGTTCTGCGACCCGTTCCTGCAGGTCGTGCAGGACCTCGACGACCTCGTCATGGCCAACCGCATCTTCAAGCAGCGCAACGTCGATATCGGCATCGTGTCGGTCGACGAGGCGATGGAGTGGGGCTTCTCGGGCGTGATGGTGCGCGGCTCCGGCATCCCGTGGGACCTGCGCAAGGCGCAGCCCTACGAGTGCTACGAGGAGATGGAGTTCGACATCCCCGTCGGGAAGAACGGCGACACCTACGATCGCCAGGTGATCCGCATGGAGGAGATGCGCCAGTCGGTGCGCATCATGAAGCAGTGCGTCGCCAAGCTGCGCGAGCCCGCCGGCCAGGGGCCGATCGCCTCCGTCGACGGCAAGTTCGCGCCGCCGCCGCGCCGGGAGATGAAGCGCTCGATGGAGGCGCTCATCCACCACTTCAAGCTCTACACCGAGGGCTTCCACGTGCCCGAGGGCGAGGTCTACGCCGCGGTCGAGGCGCCGAAGGGCGAGTTCGGCGTGTACCTGGTGTCCGACGGGACCAACAAGCCGTATCGCTGCAAGATCCGCGCGCCGGGCTTCGCGCACCTGCAGGCGATGGACTGGATGTGCCGCGGGCACCTCTTAGCCGACGTGTCCTGCGTGCTCGGCACGCTCGACATCGTGTTCGGCGAAGTGGATCGGTAAGACAGAAGCGATGGCAAACCGCAGACTCGCCCCGGCCTCGGAGCAGCCCGAGAGCTTCGCGTTCTCCCCTGAGAATGCCGAGTGGGCCAAGACCCAGATCGCCAAGTACCCCGAAGGCCGCCAGGCCTCGGCGGTGATCTCGCTCCTGTGGCGGGCGCAGGAGCAGAACGGCGGCTGGCTGCCGCGGGCGGCCATCGAGGCGGTGGCGGCCGAGCTCGGCATGCCGAACATCCGCGTGCTGGAGGTCGCGACCTTCTACACGATGTTCGCCCTCGAGCCCGTGGGCCGCTTCTGGATCCAGGTCTGCGGCACGGTCCCGTGCGATTCCTGCGGCGCGCGGGGCCTCAAGGAGATGCTCCAGGCCCGTCTGGGCCCGGCCGGACACGTCTCGGCCGACGGCAATTTCTCGTGGCTCGAGGTCGAGTGCCTCGGCGCCTGCTGCAACGCGCCGATGGTGCAGATCAACCAGGATTACTACGAGGACCTGACGCCCGAGTCCCTCGGCCAGCTGATGGACGACCTCGCCGCCGGCCGGCCCGTGAAGGTCGGCTCGCAGACCGGGCGCGTCTCGTCCGAGCCCCGGGACGCCGTGAACACCCTCACCGACCCGACGCTGTTCGACGGCTCGCGGGTCGGCGCGTGGCGCAAGCGCTTCGAGGAGGCCGGCAAGGCGGAGGAACCGGCCGCCCAGACCGGTGAAGCCGCGTCCAGCACGCAGCAGGCCGCCGAGAACCCGAAGCCGGCCCGGCCCGACGCCGGCCGCCCGGTCGAGCGTCCCGTGAGCGACGCTCCGGCCCAGCGCGCCGCCAACGGCGAGAGCCCGGTGAAGCCCGAGGATCGCGCCGACGCGGCCGAGCGCGGCCGCTCCACCGCCAAGCACGGCGCCGCCCGGCCGGGCGACGCGGACGTGCTCGACACGCCGGCCAAGCGCGTCGCCGAGGGCGAGCCCGCCGCCGGCGAGCAGGGCCACCAGGCGGTGCCGAACCGCGACGCCGTCCCGCAGCAGCCGGAGGCCTCCGGCGCCAGCGAGGGCGAGGTGGCGGCCGAGACCGAGGAGGCGCGCATCGCCGGCGCGCTCGCGGCCCTGCCGAAGGACGCGAGCCCCGAGCAGAAGGCCGACGCCGTGGGCAAGCGGCCGCCGGGGCTGGAGGCCGCCCGCGCCGGCAAGCCGGACGAGCTGACGCGCATCAAGGGCATCGGCCCGGGTAACAGCCAGCGCCTGAACGGGCTCGGCATCTACCATTTCGACCAGATCGCCGCCTGGTCCCGCGACGAGATCGCCTGGGTCGGCACCTACCTCGCGTTCCCGGGTCGCATCGACCGGGAGAACTGGGTGGGGCAGGCCAAGGCCCTGTCGGCGCCGGCTCAGTGAGGACCTGACATGCTGTCGGATCAGGATCGCATCTTCACCAATCTCTACGGCCTGCACTCGCCGGGCCTGGAGGCCGCCAAGAAGCGCGGCGCGTGGGACGGGACCAAGTTCCTGCTGGAGCAGGGCCGCGACTGGATCATCGAGGAGATGAAGGCCTCGGGCCTGCGCGGCCGCGGCGGCGCGGGCTTCCCCACCGGCCTCAAATGGTCGTTCATGCCCAAGAAGTCCGACGGGCGCCCGCACTATCTCGTGGTCAACGCCGACGAGTCGGAGCCGGGCACCTGCAAGGACCGGGAGATCATGCGGCACGACCCGCATCTCCTGATCGAGGGCTGCATGCTGGCCTGCTTCGCGATGAACGCGCATGCCTGCTACATCTACATCCGCGGTGAGTACGTCGCCGAGAAGCACGCCCTCCAGAAGGCCGTGGACGAGGCCTACGCGGCCCGCCTCGTCGGCCAGTCGAACGTCCACGACTACCCGTTCGACATCTACGTCCACCACGGCGCCGGCGCCTATATCTGCGGCGAGGAGACGGCGCTCATCGAGAGCCTCGAGGGCAAGAAGGGCATGCCGCGGCTGAAGCCGCCGTTCCCGGCCAATATGGGCCTCTACGGCTGCCCCACGACCGTGAACAACGTCGAGTCGATCGCGGTCGCCGGCACGATCCTGCGCCGGGGCGGCGCGTGGTTCGCCGGCCTCGGCGGCAAGAACAACACCGGCACCAAGCTCTTCTGCGTCTCCGGGCACGTCAACAAGCCGTGCAACGTCGAGGAGGAGCTCGGCATCACCTTCCGCGAGCTCATCGACCGCCATTGCGGCGGCATGCGCGGCGGCTGGGACAACCTGCTGTGCTCGATCCCGGGCGGCTCGTCGGTGCCGCTGGTGCCGGCCGAGCAGATCGTCGACGCCAAGATGGACTTCGACACCCTGCGCAACCTGGGCTCCGGCCTCGGCACCGCGGCGGTGATCGTGCTCGACAAGTCCACCGACATCGTCGCGGCGATCACCCGGATCTCGTACTTCTACAAGCACGAGTCCTGCGGCCAGTGCACGCCCTGCCGCGAGGGCACAGGCTGGATGTGGCGGGTCATGCAGCGCATGACCGAGGGCCGCGCGCAGAAGCGCGAGATCGACATGCTGTTCGAGGTCACCAAGCAGATCGAGGGGCACACGATCTGCGCGCTGGGCGACGCCGCGGCCTGGCCGATCCAGGGCCTGATCCGGCACTTCCGCCCCGAGATCGAGAAGCGCATCGACCGCTACACCGCCAACCCGCACAGCGAGCCTGTGCCGATGGCCGCCGAGTAAGGGCGCTATGCCGGTGTCCAACCCACAGCCTCATCCTGAGGTGCCTGCGTCAGCGGGCCTCGAAGGAGTCCTCCAGAGATCGCGAGGCCGGCTGGACATCTCCTTCGAGGCTCGGCTGCGCCTCGCACCTCAGGATGAGGGCGTGGGTGGGATGCGGCCTCGCGCGTTTGGGCCAGTTTACGAGACGATCCGATGACAAAAATCCTCGTCGACGGCACCGAGGTCGACGTCCCCGCCGATTACACGCTGCTCCAGGCCTGCGAGGCCGCGGGGGCCGAGATCCCGCGCTTCTGCTTCCACGAGCGCCTGTCGATCGCCGGCAATTGCCGCATGTGCCTCGTCGAGCTGAAGGGCGCGCCGAAGCCGGTGGCCTCCTGCGCCTACGCGGTGAAGGATTGCCGCCCCGGCCCGAACGGCGAGCCGCCTGAGGTGCTGACGCGCTCGCAGGGCACCAAGAAGGCCCGCGAGGGGGTGATGGAGTTCCTCCTCATCAACCACCCGCTCGACTGCCCGATCTGCGACCAGGGCGGCCACTGCGACCTGCAGGACCAGGCCATGGCCTACGGGGTCGATTCGACCCGCTACACGGAGAACAAGCGCGCGGTCGAGGAGAAGCATATCGGCCCGCTGGTGCGGACCGCGATGAACCGCTGCATCCACTGCACCCGCTGCGTGCGCTTCCTCGCCGAGGTGGCGGGCGTGCCCGACCTCGGCGCCATCGGCCGCGGCGAGGACATGGAGATCACGAGCTACCTCGAGCAGTCGATGGCCTCGGAGCTGCAGGGCAACGTGGCCGACCTCTGCCCCGTGGGCGCCCTCGTGCACCGGCCGCAGAGCTACAACGTCCGCCCGTGGGAGCTGAACAAGACCGAGTCGGTCGACGTGATGGACGCGGTCGGCTCGTCGATCCGCATCGACACACGCGGCCGCGAGGTCATGCAGATCGAGCCGCGGATCAGCGAGGAGATCAACGAGGAGTGGATCTCCGACAAGACGCGCTACCACATCGATGGGCTGCGCATGCAGCGCCTCGACCGGCCGTACCTCCGCGAGAACGGCCGGTTGCGGCCCGCCTCCTGGGGTGAGGCGTTCCAGGCCATCGCCGCGAAGGTGAAGGGCACGGATCCGAAGCGCGTCGGCGCGGTCGTCGGCGACCTCGCGGGCGTCGAGGAGATCTTCGCACTCCGCGAGCTGGTCAGGAGCCTCGGCTCGCCGAACCTCGACTGCCGCCAGACCGATGCCGGCCTCGACCCGGCGCTCGGCCGCGCCTCCTACATCTTCAACCCGACCATCCCGGGCATCGAGGCGGCGGACGCGATCCTGATCGTCGGCGCCAACCCGCGCACCGAGGCCTCGCTGCTGAACGTCCGTATCCGCAAGCGCTGGCGCATGGCCCCGCTGGCGGTGGGCGTGATCGGCGAGCCGGTCGACCTGACCTACCCGAGCCACTACATCGGCGCCGGCCCCGACTCACTCGCGGCGCTCGCCCGCGGCGAGCACAGCTTCCTCGAGATCCTCAAGGAGGCGAAGGCGCCGCTCGTCATCGTCGGCGCCAATGCGGCGCCGGGCATCCTGGCCGCTGCCGCCTCCCTCGCGAAGGAGATCGGCGCGGTCTCGGCCGAGGGGAACGGCTTCGGCGTGCTGCACACGGCCGCGGCCCGGGTCGGCGCGCTCGATCTCGGCTTCGTGCCGGGGGAGGGCGGCCTGACCTTCACGCAGATGCTGGAGCCGGGCGCGCTCGACGTCCTGTTCAACCTCGGCGCCGACGAGCGCGACGTCGCCCCGGGCGCCTTCGTGGTCTACCAGGGCAGCCACGGCGACCGCGGCGCCGCCCGCGCCGACGTGATCCTGCCGGGGGCCGCCTACAGCGAGAAGTCGGCGACCTGGGTGAACACCGAGGGCCGGGTCCAGATGGGCAACCGCGCCGCCTTCCCGCCGGGCGACGCCCGCGAGGACTGGGCGATCCTGCGCGCGCTCTCGGACGTGCTGGGCAAGCGCCTGCCGTTCGACTCGCTGACCGCGCTGCGCCGCGCGCTCTACGCCGCCCACCCGCATCTGGCGGCGGTCGGCGCCGTCGAGCCGGGCAACGTGACCGAGGCGGTCGACCGGCTCGCCGGCCTCGGCGGCACCGCGACCGGTCCGGCCTTCGCGTCGCCCGTGACCGACTTCTACCTCACCAACCCGATCGCCCGCGCCTCGCGGATCCTCGCGGAGTGCTCGCGCCTCGCCCGGGAGCGCGCCGCCGAGGCGCAGCCCCTCGCGGCGGCCGAGTAGGAGCTCAAGACCGATGACGCCGCTCGAAATCCTCGGGACCGTGCTCCTGATCGTGCTGAAGAGCTTCGTGCTGCTCTCGGCACTCCTCGTCTTCATCGCCTACGCGCTGCTCGCCGACCGCAAGATCTGGGCGGCGGTGCAGCTCCGCCGCGGCCCGAACGTGGTCGGGCCGTTCGGCCTGTTCCAGTCCTTTGCCGACCTGATCAAGTTCGTGATCAAGGAGCCGGTGATCCCGGCGGGCGCCAACAAGGCGATCTACCTGCTGGCGCCGCTGGTCTTCGCGATGCTCGCCCTGTCGAGCTGGGCGGTGATCCCGCTCGCGGACGGCTGGGCGATCGCCGACATCAATGTCGGCATCACCTACATCTTCGCGATCTCGTCGCTCGGCGTGTACGGCGTCATCATGGGCGGATGGGCGTCGAACTCGAAATACGCCTTCCTCGGCGCCCTCCGCTCCGCGGCCCAGATGATCTCCTACGAGGTCTCGCTCGGCTTCGTGATCATCTGCGTGCTGCTCTGCGCCGGCTCGCTCAACCTCTCGCGCATCGTGATGGCGCAGGACACCAGCCTCGGCCTGTTCGGCTGGTACTGGCTGTGGCTGTTCCCGATGTTCGTGGTGTTCTTCGTCTCGGCGCTCGCCGAGACCAACCGCCCGCCCTTCGACCTGCCGGAGGCGGAGTCGGAGCTCGTGGCCGGCTACATGGTCGAGTACTCCTCGACGCCGTACCTGCTGTTCATGCTCGGCGAGTACGTCGCCATCATGAGCATGTGCGCCCTCGGGACCATCCTGTTCCTGGGCGGCTGGCTGTCCCCGATCCCGTTCGCGCCCTTCACCTGGGTGCCGGGCGTGATCTGGTTCACCCTGAAGGCCAGCTTCCTGTTCTTCCTGTTCGCGATGGTGAAGTCCATCGTGCCCCGCTACCGCTACGACCAGCTCATGCGTCTCGGCTGGAAGGTCTTCCTGCCGATCTCCCTGATCTCGGTCGTCGTCGTCGCCTTCGTGCTCAAGCTGACCGGCCTCGCGCCGAGCGCCTGAGCCCCCCTTCGCATCGGAGATCCGGGCATGAAGCTCGATCAGGTCGCCAAGAGCCTCCTCCTGAAGGAGTTCGTGTCCGGGATGATCCTCGGCATGCGCTACTTCTTCAAGCCGAAGGCCACGATCAACTACCCCTTCGAGATGGGCCATCGCGGTCCGCGCTTCCGGGGCGAGCACGCGCTGCGCCGCTACCCGAACGGCGAGGAGCGCTGCATCGCGTGCAAGCTCTGCGAGGCGATCTGCCCGGCGCAGGCGATCACCATCGAGGCGGGCCCCCGGCGCAACGACGGCACCCGCCGCACGACGCGCTACGACATCGACATGGTGAAGTGCATCTACTGCGGCATGTGCCAGGAGGCCTGCCCGGTGGACGCCATCGTGGAAGGGCCGAACTTCGAGTTCTCGGTGGAGACCCGCGAGGAGCTCCTCTACGACAAGCAGAAGCTCCTGCTGAACGGTGACCGCTGGGAGCGCGAGATCGCCCGCAACATCGCGATGGACGCGCCGTATCGCTGAGCCGTCGTCCCGGGCACCGGTCGCCGGTGCCCGGCAGAAGATGACGCGAAAACAAGGCCCTAGAGCGTCGCACCGGTTCCCGGTTCCGGTGGGATGCTCTAGAGCCATGCCGGGGGCGCTGTTGTGCCCCCGTCGACCGGGTTCTATAGACGGGCCGCCCGCCGCGGACCGTCTCCACGCACGGCAGAAGGGGCCGCTCCGGCGGCCGATCCCGATCAGCGCATGACCGCAGCAGCCGCCTTCTTCTATCTGTTCGCGAGCATCACGGTCGCGTCGGGCTTCATGGTGATCGCCTCGCGCAATCCCGTCGCCTCGGTGCTGTTCCTGATCCTCGCCTTCGTGAACGCCGCCGGACTGTTCGTCCTGATGGGCGCCGAGTTCCTCGCGATGATCCTCGTGGTCGTCTACGTCGGCGCGGTCGCGGTGCTGTTCCTGTTCGTGGTGATGATGCTCGACGTCGATTTCGCCGAGCTGCGCCAGGGCTTCCAGCAGTATCTCCCGATCGGCGCCCTGATCGGCGCGATCTTCTTGGTCGAGATCCTGCTGGTCGTCGGCTCGTGGAGCATCGACCCGGGCCTCGTCCAGGCCCCGCTCGGCAACGTCGCCTCGGCCGAGAACCTCACCAATGCCCAGGCGCTGGGCCGCGTGATCTACACGGACTACGCCTACTTCTTCCAGCTCGCCGGCCTGATCCTGCTGGTCGCCATGATCGGCGCCATCGTGCTGACGCTGCGCGACCGGCCGGGCGTCAAGCGCCAGAACATCGCGGTCCAGAACGCCCGCACCCAGGCCATGGCGGTCGAGACCCGCAAGGTCCCCTCGCGCCAAGGTGTCGAGGTCTGATGCGCGCGCTGATGAGAGCCGGAGGAATCGAACGATGATCGGCCTGAGCCACTACCTCACCGTCGCGGCGATCCTGTTCACGCTCGGCGTGCTCGGCATCTTCATCAACCGCAAGAACATCATCGTCATCCTGATGTCGGTCGAGCTGATCCTGCTCTCGGTCAACATCAACCTCGTCGCCTTCTCGACGCAGCTGAACGACATCACCGGACAGGTCTTCGCCCTGTTCGTGCTGACCGTCGCGGCCGCCGAATCGGCGATCGGCCTCGCCATCCTGGTGGTGTTCTTCCGCAACCGCGGCTCGATCGCGGTGGAAGACGTCAGCATGATGAAGGGCTAGGGCCTTCCCCTTCGCGCGCCCCGAGTGACATCCGGACGCCGCCGCTTCGCGGCCGGCCCGGAGGACGGACTGCAAGAGAGCGATGTATCACGCGATCGTCTTCTTCCCGCTCATCGGCTTCCTGATCGCCGGCCTGTTCGGCCGGTACATCGGGGCGCGGGCCTGTGAGTACATCACCACGTCCTTCCTCGCCTTCACGGCGCTGATCGCCTGGGGCGTGTTCATCGACGGCGGGCCGGCCGAGCGCGTGCAGGTGGCGTCCTGGTTCGCGGCCGGCGACCTCCAGGTCGACTGGGCCTTCAAGGTCGACACCCTGACCCGGGTGATGCTGGTCGTCGTGACCACCGTCTCGACCCTCGTGCACCTCTACTCCGTGGGCTACATGGAGGAGGATCCGCACCGGCCGCGCTTCTTCGCCTACCTGTCGCTGTTCACCTTCGCCATGCTGATGCTGGTGACGGCCGACAACCTCGTCCAGATGTTCTTCGGCTGGGAGGGCGTGGGCCTCGCCTCGTACCTGCTGATCGGCTTCTGGTACGAGAAGCCCTCGGCCAACGCCGCCGCCATGAAGGCGTTCATCGTCAACCGCGTCGGCGATTTCGGCTTCTCGCTCGGCATCTTCCTGGTCTTCGTGCTGACCGGCTCGGTGGCGTTCGACGCCGTCTTCGGCAAGGTCGACGCGATCAAGACGCTGAGCTTCCACCTCCTCGGCTACGACTGGAACGCCCTGACACTGGCCTGCCTGCTGCTGTTCATGGGCGCCATGGGCAAGTCGGCGCAGTTCCTGCTGCACACGTGGCTGCCCGACGCCATGGAGGGCCCGACCCCGGTCTCGGCGCTGATCCATGCCGCCACGATGGTCACCGCCGGCGTGTTCATGGTCGCCCGCCTGTCGCCGCTCTTCGAGGAGGCGCCGAACGCGCTGATCGTCGTGACGGTGATCGGCGGCATCACGTCCCTGTTCGCGGCCACGATCGGCCTCGTGCAGAACGACATCAAGCGGGTGATCGCCTACTCGACCTGCTCGCAGCTCGGCTACATGTTCGTGGCGCTCGGCGTCGGCGCCTACGCGGCCGGCGTGTTCCACCTGTTCACCCACGCCTTCTTCAAGGCGCTGCTGTTCCTCGGCGCCGGCTCGGTCATCCACGCGATGCACCACGAGCAGGACATGCGGAACATGGGCGGCCTGCGCCGCTACATCCCCTACACCAGCGCCATGATGGCGATCGGTTCGCTCGCGCTGATCGGCTTCCCCTACACGGCCGGCTACTACTCGAAGGACGCGATCATCGAGGCGGCCTACGCCTCGACCCGCCCCGGGCACACGCTCGCCTTCCTGTGCACCGTGGTGGCGGCGTTCTTCACCTCGTTCTACTCCTGGCGCCTGTTCTTCATGACCTTCGAGGGCCCGGCCCGCTGGGGCGCCCACGCCGCCCACGATCAGCACCACGCGCCCGCGGTCGCCCACGCGACTACGGCCCACGCGACCATGGCCCACGAGGCCGACGGCGCGCCCGGGCACACCGAGGGCGTCGCCCACGACGACAAGGGCCACGACATCGAGCCGGCCCACAAGAGCGACCTCGTCGCCGACGACCACCACGGGCACGGCCACCACGGCGACCACACGCCCCACGAGAGCCCGCTGGTGATGACGATCCCGCTGGCGATCCTCGCCTTCGGCGCGCTGTTCGCCGGGATCATCTTCCACAACCGCTTCATCGGCGAGGGGATGGAGGCATTCTGGGGTCACGCACTGGCGCACGGCCCGAACAACCACATCATGCACGAGATCCACGACGTCCCGGCGCTGGTCTCGTACTCGCCACTGATCATGCTAATCCTCGGCTTCGTCGTGGCCTACTGGATGTACATCCGCCGGCCGGAACTGCCGGGCGCGCTCGCCGCGCAGCAGCCGTCGCTGTACCGGTTCCTGCTGAACAAGTGGTACTTCGACGAGATCTACGACCGGATCTTCGTCCGCCCGGCCAAGGATTTCGGCCTGTTCCTCTGGAAGCAGGGCGACGGCCGGATCATCGACGGCCTCGGGCCGAACGGGATCGCGGCGCGCGTCGTGGACGTGACCCGCGGGGTGGTCCGTCTCCAGACCGGCTACGTCTACCACTACGCCTTCGTCATGCTCATCGGCGTCGCCGGCCTGATCAGCTGGTACCTGATGTCCGGCCTGCCCAAGGGTGCACACTGACATGCTCGGCCTCGGCATCCTCTCCGGCCTGCTGATCGTGCCGCTCTGCGGCGCGGCCTTCATCCTCACGCTGAACGGCGACGAGGAGTCGGTCGCGCGCAACAGCCGCTGGGCCGCGCTCGCCACCACGATCGTCACCTTCCTGCTCTCCCTGGTGGCGTGGAGCCGCTACGACACCGCCTCGTCGAGCTTCCAGCTCGTGGAGAGCCACGCGTGGCTCACCGAGACGATCCGGTTCAAGCTCGGCGTCGACGGCTTCTCGATGCCGCTGATCCTGCTGACCACGTTCCTGATGCCGTTCTGCATCGGCGCCTCGTGGCACTCGATCCACTTCCGGGTGAAGGAGTACTTCGTCGCCTTCCTCGTCCTCGAGACGACGATGATCGGCGTCTTCGCCGCCCTCGATCTGGTGCTGTTCTACCTGTTCTTCGAGGCCGGCCTGATCCCGATGTTCCTGATCATCGGCATCTGGGGCGGCGCGCGCCGGGTCTACGCCAGCTTCAAGTTCTTCCTCTACACCCTGCTCGGCTCGGTGCTGATGCTGCTCGCCGTGATGGCGATGTACTGGCAGGCCGGCACCACCGACATCCCGACCCTGCTGCAGTACCGCTTCCCGGTGCAGATGCAGACCTGGCTGTGGCTCGGCTTCTTCGCCTCCTTCGCGGTGAAGATGCCGATGTGGCCGGTCCACACCTGGCTGCCCGACGCCCACGTGGAGGCGCCCACCGCCGGCTCGGTGATCCTGGCGGGCATCCTCCTGAAGATGGGCGGCTACGGCTTCATCCGGATCTCGCTGCCGATGCTGCCGGTGGCGAGCCACGACTTCGCGCCCTTCGTGTTCGCGCTGTCGGTGATCGCGATCATCTTCACGTCACTCACCGCGATGATGCAGACCGACATCAAGAAGCTGATCGCCTACTCGTCGGTGGCCCATATGGGCTTCGTGACGCTGGGGCTGTTCACCCTGAACGAGCAGGGCATCCAGGGCGCGCTGTTCCTGATGATCTCCCACGGCATCGTGTCGGGGGCGCTCTTCCTCTGCGTCGGCGTCGTCTACGACCGGATGCACACCCGCGAGATCTCGGCCTATGGCGGCCTCGTGAAGCGGATGCCGCTCTACGCCGTGGCCATGATGGTGTTCACGATGGCCAATGTCGGCCTGCCGGGCACCTCGGGCTTCGTCGGCGAGTTCCTGGCCATGCTCGGCGCCTTCAAGGCGAACCCGAACGTGGCGTTCTTCTCGACCTTCGGCATCATCCTGTCGGCGGCCTACGCCCTGTGGCTCTACGCCCGGGTGATCTACGGGAAGCTGGAGAAGCCGAATCTCCAGGGCATCCTGGATCTCGACACCCGCGAGAAGATCATCCTGGCGCCGCTGGTCGTCCTGACGATCTACTACGGCGTTCACCCGGCCCCCGTGCTCGACGTGTTCGCGCCCTCGACCGACGCGCTGATGGCGAGCATCAAGACCGCGCTCTCGAACACCCAGACGGCCGCCGCGGCGCTGCCGATCCCGCGCTGAGGCGGACACCATGACAACCGTCCACTCCGTCCTGCCCTCGCTGGCGCCGCTCATGCCCGAGCTGATCCTCGGCGTCGGCGTCATGGGCCTGATCCTCTACGGCGCGTGGCGCGGCGACCGCTCCGCCGAGACCGTGAGCATCGGCGCCCTCGCCCTGCTCCTCGTCGCCCTGTCGGTGGTGATCTCGCAGCCGGTGCACGGCCGGGTCACGACCCTGTCGGGCGCGTTCGTGTCCGATTCCTTCGCCAAGGTGATGAAGTCGCTGGTGCTGCTCGGATCCGCGGCGACGATCCTGCTGGCGCACGACTTCTTCAAGCGCGAGCGCATCGACCGGTTCGAGTTCCCGGTCCTGATCGTGCTCTGCACCATCGGCATGATGGTCATGGTCTCGGCCAACGACCTGATCGCGCTCTACCTGGGCCTGGAGCTGCAGTCGCTCGCCGCCTACGTGATCGCCGCCTTCCACCGCGACGACGTGAAGTCCACCGAGGCCGGCCTCAAGTACTTCGTGCTCGGCGCGCTCTCCTCCGGCATGCTGCTCTACGGCGCCTCGCTGGTCTACGGCTTCACCGGCACCGTCTCGTTCCCCGGCATCGTCTCGGCGCTCAACGAGAATGCCGGGTTCGGCATCGTGCTGGGCATCGTGTTCCTGGCGGCCGGCGTGTGCTTCAAGCTGGCGGCCGTGCCGTTCCACATGTGGACGCCCGACGTCTACGAGGGCTCGCCGACCCCGGTGACGGCCTTCTTCGCCTCGGCGCCCAAGATGGCCGCCGTGGCGATGACCGTGCGGGTCTTCATCGGCGCGATGCCGGACGTGACGGCGATCTGGCAGCAGATCTTCATCTTCGTCTCGATCGCGTCGATGGCGCTCGGCTCGTTCGCGGCGATCGGGCAGACCTCGATCAAGCGTCTGATGGCCTACTCGTCGATCGGCAATATCGGCTACGCGCTGATCGGCCTGGCCTCCGGCTCGGAGGAGGGGATCAGCGGGCTCGTCACCTACATGATCATCTACCTCGCGATGACGCTCGGCACCTTCGCGATCATCCTGTCGCTCCGGCGCCGGGACGTGATGTTCGAGAAGATCGAGGACCTGTCGGGCCTGTCGCGGACCCATCCGTGGCTCGCCTTCTGCCTCGCCGCGATGATGTTCTCGCTGGCCGGCATCCCGCCGCTCGCCGGGTTCTTCGCGAAGTTCTACGTCTTCGCCGCCGCCATCAAGGCGGGTCTCGTGACGCTGGCGGTGATCGGCGTGGTGACCAGCGTGGTGGGCGCCTACTACTACCTGCGCGTCGTGCGGATCATGTACTTCGACGAGCCGAAGGAGCCGTACGAGGCGATGGCCCCGGGCCTGCGCATCGTGCTCGCCCTGTCGAGCGTCGTGGTGGTGCTGTTCTTCCTGCTGCCCGGGCCGCTGGTCGGCGCCGCCGGCCGGGCCGCGAAGTCGCTGTTCTAGGACGGCCTTGACCTACCGACTCGGGCCCTCGGCGCGCGCCGAGGGCCACCGCCTGCACGTCCACGACACCCTCGGCTCCACCAACACGGAGGCCGTGGCGCGCGCGCGCGCCGGCGAGACAGGCCCGCTCTGGGTGGTGACGCACCGCCAGGAGGCGGGCCGCGGTCGGCGGGGCAACAGCTGGTCCTCGCTCCCCGGCAACCTCGCGGCGAGCGTGCTCTGGCCGGTCGCCGGGGTCGCGCCGGATCACCTCGCCGAGTTGGGCTTCGTGGCGGGCCTCGCCCTGATCGAGGCGCTGGAGGCGGCCTGCGGCACCCTGCCGGATACCGGATCCGGCGCCGGGGCCCGATCTTTTCAGCTCAAATGGCCGAACGACGTGCTGCTCGGCGGGGCGAAGCTCGCCGGCCTGCTCCTGGAGGCGGAGACGCTCCCGGGCGGGCGGCGCGCCGCGGTCATCGGCTTCGGCGTGAACGTCGCGGCGGCGCCGGAGGGTCTCGGGGCCGCGAGCCTGGCGGCGGCGGGTTACGCGTGCGGCGCCGAGGCGCTACTGGAACATCTCTCGGACCGGGTGGCCGCGCGGGCGCGCACCTGGGACCGGGGACGGAATTTCGCTGACCTGCGCGCGGCCTGGCTCGCGCGGGCCGCGGGTCTCGGATCGGAGATCGCGGTGCACAGCGGCGGTCACATCCTGCGGGGCGTGTTCGAGACGATCGACGAGGGGGGGCGGCTCGTGATCCTCGCCCCCGACGGGAACCGGCATACCGTGACGGCGGGCGAGGTGCATTTCGGATCGGCCGCGACGGCGGCCTGAGTTTGGACAACGACAGATGGTTAAGGGACAGGAGGAGCTGGTCTTCCTGCCGCTCGGCGGCGTGGGCGAGATCGGGATGAACGCGGCGCTCTACGGGTTCGGCCCGGAGAAGGGCCGGAAGTGGATCATGGTCGATTGCGGCATGGGCTTCGCCGGCGAGGAGCAGATGCCGGGCGTCGACCTGATGTTCCCCGACCTCTCCTTCATCGAGGAGCGGCGCAAGGACCTGCTGGGGATCTTCATCACCCACGCGCACGAGGACCATATCGGGGCGATCTCCGAACTGTGGCCCCGGCTCAAGGCGCCGGTCTACGCGACCCGTTTCGCCAAGAACCTGCTGGAGACCCGGCGCCTGTCCGAGCCCGGCGCCCCGAAGGTCGAGTTGCGCGAGGTGAAGCCCGGCCGGCGCGTGACCGTCGGGCCGTTCGAGCTCGAGTACGTGCCGGTCTCGCACTCCATCCCGGAGTCGAACGCCATCGCCATTCGCACCGCGGCGGGCCTCGTCCTCCACACCGGCGACTGGAAGATCGACCCGACCCCGGTGGCCGGCTCGGTGACGTCGCCGGAGGCGTTCACGGCGCTCGGGGACGAGGGCGTCCTCGCCATCGTCTGCGACTCGACCAACGTCGTGCGCGAGGGCTTCTCGCCGAGCGAGAAGACCGTCGCCGAGACCCTGAAGACGCTGATCGCGGACGCGCCGCACCGGGTCGCCGTGACGACCTTCGCGTCCAACGTGGCGCGCATCCGCGCGGTCGCCGAGGCCGCCGCCGCCTGCGGGCGTGAGGTCATCGCGGTCGGCCGCGCCATGGACCGGGTGATCGACGTCGCCCGCGAGTGCGGCTACCTCGACGGCCTGCCCGAGTTCCGCCGCTCCGATTCGTGGAAGAGCCTGCCGCGGGAGCGCGTCGTCGCGCTGCTCACCGGCTCACAGGGCGAGCCGCGGGCGGCGCTCGCCCGCGTCTCCCGCCGCGACCACCCGGATATTAGCCTCACCGCCGGTGACCAGGTGATCTTCTCCTCGCGCGCCATCCCGGGCAACGAGCGCGATGTCGGCTCGATCATCAACGACCTGATCGAGCAGGGCGTCGAGGTGATCACCGACCGCACCGACCTCGTCCACGTCTCCGGCCACCCGCGCCGGGACGAGATGGTCGAGATGTACCGGTGGACCCGCCCGGGCACCGCGATCCCGGTCCACGGCGAGGCCCTGCACCTCGACGAGCACGCCCGCTTCGCGCGGGCGCAGGGCGTGCAGAACGTGGTCAAGGCCCGCAACGGCAGCCTGATCCGCCTGAGCCCCGGCAAGCCCGAGGTGATCGACCACGTGAAGGCCGGCCGCCTGTTCAAGGACGGCGACGTCCTGATCGACGAGAAGGACCGGGCGATCCCGGAGCGGCGCAAGCTGATGCAGGCCGGCCTGGTCTCGGTGGCGATCGCTATCGACGAGGACGGCGTCGTGCTCGGCGAGCCGGCGGTGGACATCATCGGCCTGCCGAACCGCGGCCGGTCCGGCGAGCCGCTGATCGAGACCGTGGTGGACGCGGTCTCCCGCACCCTGTCGGGGATGTCGCGGGGCAAGCTCAAGGACTCGGAGAGCGTCGAGAAGACGGTCGACCGGGCGGTGCGCACCGCGGTCAACGAGGTGTGGGGCAAGAAGCCGGCCTGCCACGTGCAGGTGGTGGAGGTGTGAAGCTGGCTGCCGATAGCGGTTGGCTGTAATCTAGACGGAGCCGAAGCAGCCGATCATCCGATCGGCTGCCGGACAGGGCCCGGGTTCCCTCTCGCGCACGGGAGAGGGACAGGGTGAGGGGGACAGGTTCTGCCGGAGAGGGCTCGTCCCTCACCCCAACCCTCTGCCGCACGGGAGAGGGGGCCGGTCGCGTCCGCGCGTACGGGCGGAGCCTTCCCCGCGAACGAACGAAGCTCCCGGACAGGGGGCCACAACGCCGGGGAGGAAACATCATGATCGGCCGTCTCAACCACGTGGCCATCGCCGTGCAGGATCTCGACGCCGCCTGCGCGGTCTACCGCGACACGCTGGGCGCGACGATCACCGCGCCCCTGCCGCAGCCCGAGCACGGCGTCACCGTCGTGTTCGTCGAGCTGCCGAACAGCAAGATCGAGCTGATGTCCCCCCTGGGCGAGGGCTCGCCGATCGAGTCCTTCGTGGCCCGCAATCCGGGCGGCGGCATCCACCACGTCTGCTACGAGGTCGACGACATCCTGGCCGCGCGCGACCAGCTCAAGGCGCAGGGCGCCCGGGTGCTAGGCACCGGCGAGCCGCGGATCGGCGCGCACGGCAAGCCGGTCCTGTTCCTTCACCCCAAGGACTTCCTCGGCACCCTGGTCGAGCTGGAGCAGGTGTGAGCCGGATGATGAACACGCTGGCCCGCTCGACGCCGGTGACCCTGGCGGCGATCACCGTCCTGATCGCCGCCTTCGTGGCGGCGGCGGTGAGCCTGTTCAAGCTGACGGTGGGCGGGGCGATCGCCCTCTACTTCGTGGTCTGGTGGACGCTGCTCTTCGCGGTCCTGCCCCTGCGCAACCAGCCGGAGACGCGGCCCAGCCACGTGGTGCCGGGCCAGGATCCCGGGGCGCCGGCGGCGCCGCGACTGCGCGAGAAGGCGATCTGGACGACGCTGGTCGCGGGCGCGGCCTTCCTCATCGCCCTGGCGGTGTTCCCGCTGACCGGGCTCTAGGACGGCTCGGAGCGGCGATCCGGGAAGCGCCGCCGCGGCGGGCCACCGCCCGAAACCAGATGGGCGCGGGCCTAGCGGGTGGTTCGACACGGCCGCGCCGACCGGACCCAAGAATAAAAAAAGCAAGGCCCAAGGCCTTGCTTTCAAGCTTCACTGGCTCGACCTTGAAATATCCCTCGCATTGGCTGCGGGGCGGTCGCTTTTCCTCCCGAGACTCGGACCTTGCGCCACCTCTTCCGGGCGTCGCAAACATCGCCGGACGCTTATAGGAACAACAATTCGTGTTGTCACCGGGTCTGCGAGAAAAATCTGCGCTTTCTTGCCGGCAAATGGGCATACCGCTTTCCGCCTAGGCAGCGGCCTCAGCGCGGCCGGGCCGCCGCCTCCGGTTCGCCGCGATTACGCCCCGCCGTGGTCGCGCAGTGCTTGTAATTTGCGTCTCCGGCGTGTTGTGTGCCGGCGCGCCGCGGCTCCTCCCGGCCGATCCTCTTCCAAGACTCTGACGACATGCGTCTCTCCCGCTATTTCATGCCGACCTTGCGCGAGACGCCCAAGGAAGCCGAGATCGTCTCGCACCGGCTGATGCTGCGCGCCGGCCTGGTCCGCCAGGAAGCCGCCGGCATCTACGCTTGGCTGCCGCTGGGCCTGCGGGTTCTGGAGCGCGTCTGCGCGGTGATCCGGCGGGAGCAGGACCGGTCCGGCGCCGTCGAGATCCTGATGCCGACGGTGCAGTCCGCCGAGCTGTGGCGGGAATCCGGCCGCTACGACGCCTACGGCAAGGAGATGCTGCGCCTGAAGGACCGGCACGACCGCGAGATGCTCTACGGCCCCACCGCCGAGGAGATGGTCACCGAGATCTTCCGGGCGAGCGTGCGCTCCTACAAGGACCTGCCCAAGAACCTCTACCAGATCTCGTGGAAGTTCCGCGACGAGGTGCGGCCGCGCTTCGGCACGATGCGCTCCCGCGAGTTCCTGATGAAGGACGCCTACTCGTTCGATTTCGACCAGGCCGGCGCGCGCCACGCCTACAACCGGATGTTCGTGGCGTACCTGCGGACCTTCGCGGGCCTCGGCCTGAAAGCGATCCCGATGCGCGCCGATACCGGCCCGATCGGCGGCGACCTGTCCCACGAGTTCATCATCCTGGCGAAGACCGGCGAGAGCGAGGTCTTCTGCGACAAGGCCTATCTCGACTTCGACATCCCGCCGGCGACCGTCGATTTCGACGACGTCGCCGCCCTCCAGGGCATCGTCGATGCCTGGACCTCGCACTACGCGGCCACCGAGGAGATGCACGAGCCGGCGGCCTTCGCGGAGGTCCCGGAGGACAACCGCATGGCGGCCCGCGGCATCGAGGTCGGGCACATCTTCTACTTCGGCACCAAGTATTCCGAGCCGATGGGCGCCAAGGTCGCCGGTCCGGACGGGATCGAGCGGCCGGTCCATATGGGCTCCTACGGCATCGGGCCGAGCCGCTTGGTCGCCGCCATCGTCGAGGCCAGCCACGACGAGGCCGGGATCATCTGGCCGGACTCGGTCGCGCCGTTCGACATCGCCCTGATCAACCTCAAGGTCGGGGACGCGGCCACCGACGCCGCCTGCGCGCAGATCCAGTCCGACCTCGAGACCGCCGGCCTGTCGGTGCTCTACGACGACCGCGACGAGCGCCCCGGCGCGAAGTTCGCCACCGCCGACCTGATCGGCCTGCCCTGGCAGGTGATCGTCGGGCCCAAGGGCCTGGCGGACGGCAAGGTCGAGCTGAAGCGGCGTGCCGGCGGCGAGCGCGAGAGCCTCGCGACCGTCGATCTGCTGGCACGCATCCGGCGCGTCTGAGGCGTGCCGATGGCCGCCTCAGCGAAGCTGGACCGGGTTCGGACCTTCGCGGCCTCGTTCGCGGCCTCGTTCCGCCAGGGCACCGCGCCCTTCGCGCCGTTCGAGTGGATCCTCGCCGGCCGCTACCTGCGCGCCCGGCGCCGGGGCGGCGGCGTCTCGGTGGTGGCGTTCTTCTCGGTGCTCGGCATCGCGCTCGGCGTCGCCACGCTGATCATCGTCCTGTCGGTGATGAACGGCTTCCGCGCGGAACTGCTGTCGAAGATCGTCGGCATCAACGGCCACCTGTTCGCGACGCCCATCGACCGGCCGTTCAACGACTGGACCGACCTGTCGGAGCGCCTGTCGAAGGTGGCGGGGGTGCGCGCCGCGGTGCCGCTGGTCGAGGGCCAAGCCTTCGCCTCGTCGCAGTACGGCGGCTCGGGGGTCATCATCCGCGGCGTGCGGGCAGCCGACCTCGACGCGCTGGCGGCCGTGTCCTCGGCGATCCGCGGCGGCACCCTCGAGGGCTTCGACGACGGCACCGGCGTGCTGATCGGGCGGCGGCTCGCCGACACGCTGGGCCTGCAGGCCGGCGACACGATCACGCTCGTCACGCCCAAGGGCTCGTCGACGCCCTTCGGGACCGCGCCGCGCACCAAGAGCTACACGGTCAAGGCGGTGTTCGAGGTCGGCATGACCGAGTTCGACCAGACCTTCGTGTTCATGCCGCTGGCGGAGGCCCAGGCGTTCTTCAACAAGGACGGCGACGTGAGCATGATCGAGATCTACGTCGACGATCCCGACCATGTCGGCGACATGCGCGAGCCCCTGGAGATGGCGGCCGAGCGCCCGATCCTGCTCACCGACTGGCGCCAGCGCAACCGGACCTTCTTCGGGGCCCTGGAGGTCGAGCGGAACGTCATGTTCCTGATCCTCAGCCTGATCGTCGTGGTGGCGACCCTCAATATCGTCTCCGGCCTGATCCTGCTGGTGCGCGACAAGTCGAGCGACATCGCGATCCTGCGCACCATGGGGGCGACGCCGGGCACGATCATGCGGGTGTTCCTGATCAACGGCGCGCTGATCGGCGTCGTCGGGACGCTCAGCGGGCTCGGCCTCGGCATCCTGATCACCCTCAACATCAAGCCGATCCAGCACGTGCTGTTTCCGGGCGCCTGGGACCCGACGGTGCGGTTCCTCGCCGAGATCCCGGCCCAGATGAACCCGAAGGAGATCACCGCCGTGGTGATCACCTCCCTGCTGCTGTCGCTCGCGGCGACGCTGTATCCCTCCTGGCGCGCCGCCCGGCTCGATCCGGTGCAGGCCCTCCGCTACGGCTGACGGGCGCATCCAATGAGCGATTCGAGCCAGACCGCCGGCGACCAGCCGGTGCCGGCGCTGTTCTTCTCCCGCGTCGAGCGGCGCTACGCCCAGGCCGAGGGTGCCCTCGAGATCCTGCGCGGGGCCGACCTCGCGATCTGGCCGGGGGAGTTGGTCGCGCTGGTGGCGCCGTCGGGAGCCGGCAAGTCGACCCTGCTGCACCTCGCCGGCCTCTTGGAGCGGCCGGACGGGGGCGAGATCTATATCGGCGGTCAGCCCACGGCCGCGATGGCGGATTCCGAGCGCACGCGCCTGCGGCGCGAGGAGATGGGTTTCGTCTACCAGTTCCACCACCTCCTGCCGGAGTTCTCGGCGCTGGAGAACGTGGTGATGCCCCAGCTCATCCGCGGCCTGAAGGCCCCGGAGGCGAAGGCCCGCGCCACGGAACTCCTGAGCTTCCTCGGCCTCAAGGAGCGCCTGCCGCACCGTCCGGCGGAGCTGTCGGGAGGCGAGCAGCAGCGCGTCGCCATCGCCCGGGCGGTGGCCAACGGACCGCGGCTGCTGCTCGCCGACGAGCCGACCGGCAACCTCGATCCCGGGACGGCGGGCCACGTCTTCTCGATCCTGATGGCCCTGGTCCGCGCCTCGGGGCTCGCCGCCCTGGTCGCGACCCACAACCTGGAATTGGCCGCCCGCATGGATCGGCGGGTCACCATCCGGGACGGGCTGATCACGCAGCTCGACTGAGCGGGCCACCCGCTGAGCAGATCTCCCGTGTGCCGGCGCAGATATGGCACGCGCGGCGGCGCGCCCCTTGCACGCCGCGCCCCGGCAGCCTCGATCAACCACAGGGCGCATCGCTCCCGGCCCGCGACGCCAGCCGGACCGCAGACCTCCGAGCCCCGCAAGTGCACGCGCTCTTTAATCCGTTGCGCCGCGTGCGACGCGTCACGTCGCGGAAGACACCGGGCCCCTATCTTGTGATCACGCAAGACAAAACAGAGCCGAACAACCGGTCTGTACTGCGTTATCTCTGGAGCCTGACCATGAAGACCCGTATCGCCGCAGCCGTCACCGCACTTGTCCTTGGCGTCGCCCCGATCTCGTCCGCTCTGGCGGCGAACGGCGCCCGCTGGACGGGCCTCGCTCCCTACGAGGTCGAGACCACGGGCTCGCTCGGACTGGGGGTCCACGACAATCCCAACTACGTCGGCTGCCCGCTGAGCTCGGCCGCCGAGGGCAACGCCGACCAGCAGACCCGGCCGGTGAAGCAGTACGGCCAGACCTCCGGCGGCTACCGCTGCTGAGCCGACGCGAGGACGGATGAAGCTCAAGGCTCTCTCCTACGTCATGATCGGCGCCTTCGTGAGCGGCCTGCTCATGACGTTCGTCGGTTCGGCCACCGCGCTGCTCGGGCAGTAATCGAAAGGGCGCCGCTTCCGTCGGAGGGGGCGCCCCCCCGCGTTCGGGCAGCCGGCGGGTCAGGACGCGCGGGACGGGCCGGGACCGGACTCGGCGGCCGTCAGCCGCTCGACGTAGTCGCAGGCGTCGAGGACGGCGTCGCGGCCGTCCGCCATCCGCGCCCGGGCCGCCGCGCAGGCCCGCGTCACCGCGGGGTCGGCGAGCAGCCGGCCGAGGACCCGCGCCGCCCGCGCGGGCCGGAAGGCGCGGCGGCTCAGGGTGGCGCCGAGATCCCGATCCTTCAGCCGCCGCCCCTCGTCGAAATGGTCGAAGGCCACGGGCACCACCAGCTGCGGGACGCCCGCGGCCAGCGCCTGCGCCACCGTGCCGACGCCGCCGTGGTGGACCAGCGCCGCGCTGCGCGGCAGCAGGGCGCTCAGGGGGGCGTAGGGCAGGTGGATGATCCCGGCCGGCAGCGGCTTCGGGATCTGCCCCCCCTGCGGGGCGAGCAGGACGCCGCGCCGGCCCATGCGCCGGCACAGCCGCACCGCAGTGTCGAAGAAGCCGGCGCCCTGGCGCATGGCCGAGCCGTAGGTGAACACGATCGGCGGGTCGCCCGCCTCGAGGAACGCTTCCAGCTCCGGCGGCATGGACGCCACGTCGCCGAACCGGTCGACCAGCGGGAAGCCGAGCTGCACCGCCTGGCCCGGCCAGTCGGCCTGGGGCTCCGCGTACCAGTCGGGGAACATCAGGAGCATGCCGGTCGGGCTGTTCCACCAGTGCCGCAGCCGGTAGACCGGATCGAGGCCGAGACGCGCCCGCAGGGCGTTCAGCGGCGGGAGGGTGAACGGGCCGACCGCCACCTTGTCGACGCCGAGATTCACGTAGGCTCGCAGGGCGGCCGGCAGGACGCGCGGCAGCGGCAGGCCCGGCAGGCGCGGCGGATCGTACCGGCTCTCGATCAGGAACGGCATGACGTGCAGCGTCGCGGTCGGCAGATCGTAGAGGTCCTGCGCGAGCCGCGCCCCCCAGCCCAGCGGCGAGGCGACCACCCGCAGGTCGATCCCCCGGGCGCGGGTCGCGCCGAGCCACAGGCAGGCCGGCTCGGCCACCCGCAGGGCGTAGTCGAACATCGGGCGGAACCCCTGCTGCGGGTGCCACAGATCCGGCTGGCGGATCACCGCCTCGTAATCGGCGACCGTGCCCAGGGGCTGGAAGGCGAGGCCGGCCCGGCGGGCCATCGCCTCGAACGGGGCCGGGGCCGCCAGCGAGACGCCGTGGCCGCGCTTCAGGAGCTCGTGCCCCAGCGCGATGAACGGAAGCACATCGCCGTGTGTGCCGACGGCCACGAGGGCGACGTCGAACCGTTCGACCGTCCGGTGCTCGGGAATGGCTTGCTCCTTCGAACTCCCCAGCCGGTGACGAGCTCGTCTTGAAGGCGGGGGCATGCCAGCCCGCCCGATCCGCATCAAGACACTTTTTACCCTGTCGAAGAAACGGGGCCGCCCTGTGACCCGCAGACCCTTTCCATAGAACAAAACATGAACATACTAGGGCCGGAACACAGGAGGCAGGTCGATGCTGAAGCGGGTGATCCTGACCGGAATGGTCGAGTTCATGGCGTTCGGGATGCTGTTCGCGGCGGTGGGCGCCTGGGCGATAGCCTTGGCACCGGTTCGTTAGCCGGATTTTTCCGAAGACTGCCCGGTTCCGTCCGCGGACGGGTTATGCACAGGCGATCGCCCCGTAGGCGCCGATTGTCCACAGGGCTGGGCCGAACTGGTGCTTCCGGGGCACGACCGGTGGATATCGTCCGCCGGCGGCGCGGCGCACGTCGACTTGAGGCCGGCGAGCGGGGATGCTGCCCGACCCCGGAACAAGGTCGGCCATGCCACGCCAGCTCAAGGAGGTCGGATTCGTCCACCTCCACGTCCACTCGTCCTATTCCCTGCTCGAAGGGGCGCTGAAGGTCGGCTCCCTGATCAAGGCGGCGGTCGCCGACAGGCAGCCGGCCCTGGCCCTGACCGACACCAACAACCTGTTCGGCGCGCTGGAATTCTCCGAGAAGGCGGCCGGGGAGGGCGTCCAGCCGATCGCCGGCGTGCAGCTCTCGGTGGCGTTCGAGGCCGCGGACCCGCACCAGCGTCAGGCGCCGACCAGCCACGGCATCGTGCTCCTCGCCCAGGACGAGACCGGCTACGCCAATCTGCTGCGGCTGGCGAGCCGCGCCTATTTCGACACGGCCCTCGGCGAGGCGCCGCGCCTCGATGCCGGAGCGCTCGCGGGCGCCTCCGAGGGGCTGATCGCGCTCACCGGCGGGATGGCGGGCCCCCTCGACGCGGCCTTCCGGGCGGGCCGGCCGGAGCTCGCCCTCAACCGCCTGAAGCGCCTGAAGGAGACGTTCGGCGAGGACCGGCTCTACGTGGAGATCCAGCGCCACGGCCAGTCCGAGGAGGCGCGGATCGAGACCGCGCTCCTCGACCTCGCCGGTCGCCACGGCCTCGGGATCGTGGCGACGAACGAGCCCTACTTCGCCAAGCCCGACGACTACGACGCCCACGACGCGCTGCTCGCCATCGCGGAGGGCCGCCTCGTCTCGGACGAGCGCCGCCGCCGCCTGACACCGAGCCACGCCTTCAAGACCCGGGCCGAGATGGCCGAGCTGTTCCGCGACCTGCCGGACGCGCTCCAGGCGACGGTCGAGATCGCCATGCGCTGCGCCGTCCGTGCGCGGACCCGCAAGCCGATCCTGCCGAATTTCGGCGCCGTGGCGGCCGGCGAGACGCCGCCCATGGCGGAGGCCCTGGCGGAGGCCCTGGCGGAGGCGTCCGACGCGGGCGCGCGGGCGGTCTCGGCCGACGAGCCGACCGAGCTGCGCCGGCAGGCCGAGGCCGGGCTGGAGTTGCGCCTGAAGCAGCACGGCACGGCGCCGGGCTTCTCCGAGGAGGATTACCGCAAGCGCCTCGAGTTCGAGCTCGACGTCATCGTCAAGATGAAGTTCCCGGGCTACTTCCTGATCGTCTCCGACTTCATCAAGTGGGCCAAGGACCACGACATCCCGGTCGGTCCGGGCCGCGGCTCGGGCGCCGGCTCGCTGGTGGCGTGGTCGCTGCTCATCACCGACCTCGACCCGCTCCGGTTCGGCCTGCTGTTCGAGCGCTTCCTCAACCCCGAGCGCGTCTCGATGCCGGATTTCGACATCGACTTCTGCGTCGAGGGCCGGGAGCGGGTGATCCGCTACGTGCAGCAGCGCTACGGCGAGGGGCAGGTCGGGCAGATCATCACCTTCGGCACGCTGCTCGCCCGCGGCGTGCTGCGCGACGTCGGCCGCGTCCTGGAGATGCCCTACGGGCAGGTCGACAAGCTGACCAAGCTCGTGCCGCAGAACCCCGCCAACCCGGTGACGCTCGCCCAGGCCATCGAGGGCGAGCCCAAGCTCCAGCAGGCCATGGAGGAGGAGCCGATCGTCGGCCGCCTCATCGACATCTCCAAGAAGCTCGAGGGCCTGCACCGGCACGCCTCGACCCACGCCGCCGGCGTGGTGATCGGCGATCGGCCGCTCGAGGAGCTGGTCCCGCTCTACCGGGACCCGAAGACCGGCATGCGGGTCACCCAGTTCAACATGAAGTGGGTCGAGCAGGCGGGGCTGGTGAAGTTCGACTTCCTGGGCCTCAAGACCCTGACGATGCTGCGGTGCTGCACCGATCTGCTGAAGCAGCGCGGCATCGACATCGACCTCGCCTCGCTGCCGCTCGACGACCCGAACACCTACGGGCCGATGGGCCGGGGCGAGACGGTCGGCGTGTTCCAGGTGGAATCGGCCGGCATGCGCAAGGCGCTCTGCGAGATGCAGGCCGACCGGCTGGAGGACATCATCGCCCTGGTGGCGCTCTACCGGCCGGGCCCGATGGCCAACATCCCGGTCTACTGCGAGCGCAAGCTCGGCCGCGACGCCGGCAACGAGGCGTCCTGGTACCCGGATCCGAAGCTGGAGCCGATGCTGAAGGAGACCTTCGGCATCATCGTCTACCAGGAACAGGTGATGGAGATCGCCAAGGTGCTCGCCGGCTACTCGCTCGGCGAGGCCGACATGCTCCGGCGCGCCATGGGCAAGAAGATCCGCGCCGAGATGGACGCGCAGCGCGACCGGTTCCTCAAGGGCTGCACCGAGCGCGGGCTGACCAAGGCCAAGGCGAACGAGATCTTCGACCTGCTCGCCAAGTTCGCCGATTACGGCTTCAACAAGAGCCACGCGGCGGCCTACGCGCTGCTGACCTACCAGACCGCCTACCTGAAGGCGAACTTCCCGGTCGAGTTCCTGGCGGCCGCCATGACCCTCGACATCGACAACACCGACAAGCTGGCCGAATTCCGCCAGGACGCGCAGCGCCTGAAGATCACGGTCGAGCCGCCCTCGATCAACACCTCCGGCGAGGTGTTCGCGGTGCGCGACGGCAAGATCTTCTATGCGCTGGCCGCCATCAAGGGCGTCGGCCGCGAGGCGGTGCGGGCGCTGGTGGAGGCCCGCGGTGACCGGCCGTTCAAGGACCTCGCCTGCCTCGCCCGCCGGCTGAACCCACGGATGATCAACAAGCGCACCCTGGAGAGCCTCGTCCAGGCCGGGGCGCTCGACTGCATCGAGCCCGACCGCGCGCGCGCCTTCGCGGCGGTGGAGCCGATGATGAAGCTCGCCGCCAGCGCGGCGGAGGCGGAATCGGCCGGCGTCACCGACATGTTCGGCGGCGTGGTGGCGGACGACGTGTCCCTGCGGATCCCGCCGCACGAGATCTGGCCGATGGCCGACACGCTCAAGCGCGAGTACGCGGCGATCGGCTTCTTCATCTCGGGCCATCCGCTCGACGAGTACGGCGACCTCTTGGACAAGCTGCGAGTGCAGAGCTGGACGGATTTCTGCCGCGCCGTGCGGGCCGGGACGTCGAGCGTCGGCCGCGTGGCGGCCTCGGTGCTCGACCGGGCGGAGCGGCGGACCAAGACCGGCAACAAGATGGGCATCGTGACCCTGTCGGACCGGACCGCGCATTTCGAGGCGATCATCTTCTCCGAGGGGCTCGGCCAGTACCGCGACATCCTGGAACCGGGCCGACCGCTGGTTCTGCAGCTCCAGGCGAACCTGGAGGGCGAGGACGTGCGCGCCCGCATCCTCACCGCGGAACCCCTCGACCAAGCGGTCGCCCGCCACCAGAAGGGCATCCGCATCCATCTGAGCGACCCGCGCGGCGTCGCGCCCGTGCAGCAGCGCCTGTCGATGCGGGGCGAGAGCGAGGTCTCGCTGATCCTCAAGCTCGACGGCGGCGAGCGCGAGGTGGAGATCCGGCTGCCGGGCAAGTTCCAGGCGAGCCCGGCGCTCGCCGGCCAGCTCCGGACTGTGCCCGGGGTGGTCCAGGTGGAGGTGAGCTGAGGGGCGGCTGATACCAAGCGCCTGTGGGTTCGGTTGGCCCGCGCCGTCTTCGCGAGCGGAGCGAAGCGATCTGAATCGCCCCGGGATTTTCGGAGGCTCCAACTCTTGAGAGACTGGAGCCATGACGAAGCATACCCCACCCTTTTCCCCTGAGGTTCGCGAGCGGGCAGTCCGGCTGGCCCGGGAGCATGAGAGCGAGCACGGTTCGCAATGGGCCGCGATCCAGTCGATCGCGGCCAAAATCGGTTGCTCTGGCGAAACGCTGCGCAAGTGGGTCCGTCAGGCCGAGCGCGACCGGGGCGTGCGGGCCGGACCGACGACGGATGAGCGCGAGCGGATCAAGGC